>JAISRM010000152.1 GCA_031273645.1 Endomicrobium sp. | reverse complement strand
AATAAGAGCTTTAGTTTTTGGGGTTACGGCTTTTTTTATATCGTCGGCAAAAATTTTAAATCCGTTTTCTTCCCCTCCGTTTATTATGACCGGAATTCCTCCGGCAAGGATTATCATGTCCGTGTAAGAGACCCAGTAAGGCGCGGGTATTATCACCTCGTCTCCTTCGTTAATAACGGCTTGAAAGAGATTATATAAAGAATGCTTTGCGCCGCATGAAACTATTATTTCATCGGGCGTGTAGTCGAGAGCGTTGTCGCGCTTAAGCTTTTCTATAACGGCATTTTTTATCTGAGGGCTGCCGCTTACGGGACAGTATTTTGTGTAACCTTGATTTATTGCCTCGATCGCGGCGTCTTTTATATTTTGGGGAGTGTCAAAATCGGGTTCTCCAACGCCGAAATTGATTACGTCTATTCCGCGCTGTTTCATAAGTTTGGCTTTTGAATCTATCGCAAGCGTCGGCGACGGTTTAATCGCCCGCGCTCTTTTTGAAATAAACATTTTGGTTAAACCCTCCGGAACTTAATATGACCGTTTGACATTTTTTTTTAATTTTTGTAGATTATACGGATTATAAAGGAGTATGTCAAATGTATGCAATTATTAAAACAGGCGGAAAGCAGTACAAAGTAGAAGAAGGAAATAACCTTGTAGTAGAAAAACTCAACGAAGCGCAAGTAGGGCAGGAAGTGGTTCTTAACGAAGTTCTTATGCTGGCTGACGGCGACAAAGCTACAGTCGGAAAGCCCGTTGTAGAGGGCGCAAGCGTTCAGGCGAAAGTTTTATCGCAGAAAAGAGCTTCTAAAATTCTCGTATTTAAGAGAAGACCTAAAAAAGGGTATAAGAAACTTCAAGGCCACCGTCAGTATGTAACCGAATTGGAAATAACGAAAATTTCCGCAAATTAATTGTTTGGCAGCGCTGAAAACGGCGCGGCGTTCACAACAATTTAGTATTTTTTAGGAGAGATTTAAAATGGCACATGTAAAAGCGCAAGGTTCATCGACTAACGGCCGCGATTCGCACGGTCAAAGGCTGGGAGTAAAAATATACGGAGATCAGCTGGCCTCTGCCGGCGCCATAATAGTGCGCCAGAGAGGCACGAAATTTTACCCCGGAGTAAACGCAGGAATGGGCAAAGACAACACTATTTTTGCAAAAGTTGCCGGAACAGTTAAATTCGTAAGAAAAGCCGGCGACAGATGTTATGTCAACATAATCTCTAAATAATTCGTTAATTTAAACTGCCTCCTCTTTAAAAGACGGGGGCAGTTTGTCTTTTAAAGGGATTTCAATGTTTATAGACAAAGCCAATATTTTGCTTACAGCCGGTCGCGGCGGCGACGGCTGTATTTCTTTTAGAAGGGAAAAATACGTGCCTTACGGCGGCCCCAACGGCGGAAACGGCGGAAAAGGCGGCGATATTTATTTTGAAGGCGACCCTCATAAAATCACTCTGTTAGACCTATCTTACAGACCTAAATTTAAAGCAAAAGACGGACATAAAGGCGAAAACAGCGATAAATTCGGAAGATACGGAGACGACCTTATAATAAAGGTGCCTTTGGGAACTCTTGTTTTTAAAAACGGAGAATTATTTGCCGATATAAAAATTGCCGGAGAAAAGATTTTATTGGCCAAAGGCGGCAGAGGCGGCAGAGGAAACGCGTCTTTTAAAACGCAAAAAAATACTGCTCCAAGGATTGCCGAAAAAGGCGAACCCGGAGAAATTGCAGAGATAAACCTTGAACTGCGCTTGATAGCCGACGTAGGTTTTGTCGGTCTTCCAAATGCCGGCAAGTCAACGCTTCTTTCTATAATTTCAGCGGCAAGACCGAAAATTGCCGATTATCCGTTTACAACGCTTGAACCTAATCTCGGCGTCGTAGATTTTAAAGGAAGGCATTTTGTCGCGGCCGATATTCCGGGCATTATAGAAGGCGCCCATGAAGGAAAAGGGCTTGGGCTTGAATTTTTAAGGCATATAAAGCGCACAAAAGTTCTTCTGCACATAATAGACGCAAGCGGTTTTGACGGAGCAGATCCGTATCATAACTATAAAATAATAAATAACGAATTAAAAAAATATTCAAAATATATTGCAAAAAAACACGTTATTGTCGTTTTAAATAAAACCGATGTGTCAGGCAGCGATAAACATGTAAAAGAGTTTAAAAAACATTTGAAATCCGCAAAAATAATTGAAATATCGGCCGTTACCGGCGCCGGCATTGAAAATCTTCTTAAAGAAACCGTAAAAATGCTCGACAAACCGTTAAAAATAAATCCTGAAGAAGAAATAGAAACCGTGCCGGTAAAAAAATATGTTTATGAGCCCGAGTTTAAAATAAGCCTTGAAGACGGCGTATATATTGTAACAGGCGGCAAAGTTGAAACTCTGACGGAAATGACAAAATTTACAGAAGACGAAGCTCTAAGGCGTTACCAAAATATTCTTAAAAAAATGGGACTGGACGACGAACTTGAAAACATGGGCGCTAAACCCGGAGATCTGGTAAGAATAGGCGCTCTTGAATTTACTTTTGAAAAGTAAAATATAAATTAACGGCAAAACCTCAAGCTGATTATTTGTCCGGGAATCCGGAATTTGCCGGAAAGCTTTAACAGTAAAATGCAGATGCCCGATAAAATCATTCCGCCATAACAAACCTTGAAAAACCGCTGGCAACAAAGCGCATCCCCGCAGTTTCCTGCGGGGAGAGATATTACTTTTTTACTTATATTTTAAATTTATATCCCACGCTTAAAGTCAGTTTTGAATAAGCATTATCAAATGTATGTTCTTCCCTTGCCACATCACCAAGAAAATCATATTGATATTTTACTTCGGTAGTTGAATAATAAAAACCATAGCTTAAATCCAGCACTAAACCAAACGGAAATTCATAACCTGCTCCCAGCGCCCAATATAAGCCGCCTTTACGTTCTGTATCGCCTTTTACGATATTTGAATCGTAATCTTCAGTTGTGTATTCAAAATCATCATCTGCAATAATGTTATATCCTATATCGCCTTTAAAATATACTTCAGGCGCTGCTTTTATCGGATTAACCTGTACTGTCGCATAAATCGGAAGCCATGAAAATTTTGGAGAATTATCCGCATCAAGTTTTCTGGGTGCCAAATATTGCAAACCTCCTCCAATTTTCACAATTTCATGAATGGGAAATAAATATTCAGCGCCGGGACTGTCAAGAAGATTGTGTAAAGATGCCTTTTAGTTTTGTTTAATTTTTATCAGAAATAATCAAAAGTTGACCGTAAATTTCGCCCCAGTTGTGAACCTTGCTCCATTTCTTTTCTAACCTGCGAACTCCTAAAAATAAACATTTAAGCAATGCGTCTGCAGAAGGGAAAGAACCTCTTAGCTTTGTTACTTTTCTCATACATCTGTTAAATGCTTCTATCGGATTTGTCGTGTATATCAATCTTCTAATTTCAGGCGGATATTTCCAAAATGTTGAAAGCTCTGTCCAATTATATTCCCAGCTGTCGCCGATATACTTATATTTTACATCCCACTTCTTACGAAATCCTTCAAGTCGTTGATATCCCTGTTCCTGCGTTGAAGCATTATATACGGATTTTAAATCATTGCATACCGCTTTTATATCTTTTGACGATACGTGCTTTGTTGAATTCCTTACCTGATGCACTATGCACTTCTGATGATCACTTTTAGGATATGCCGCCTCTATCGCTTCCTTTATTCCTTTAAGATTATCTGTGCAAAATATCATTACTTCTTTTACGCCGCGCGTCTTTATTTCATTTAATGCTAACAGCCAATATTTTGCGCTTTCCGATGCTCCTATATATAACCCTAATACTTCTTTATTGCCGTCCATATCTATGCCTATCATTCCATATACGCTTGCTTTACACACTACACCGTCTTGCTTAATGTGAAAATATAACCCGTCCAAAAATATTGCCGCATACTGCTCTTTTAACGGTCGGTTTTGCCATTCCTTTACTTCTTCTAATACCCTGTTTGTTACATTGCTTACTGTTGTTTCTGATACTTCAAATCCGTATAAATCTTTTATATTATCCGATATGTCCCGTGTTGTCATTCCACTGCCGTATAACAGTATTATTTTATCTTCTATCCCAAATATGTCACGCTTGCCTTTGGGAACTATTTTAGGCTCGTATTCGCCTTCCCTGTCACGCGGAACTTCTAATTCTATTTCGCCGTCTTTGCTGCGCACTTTCTTACTGTAACTTCCATTACGATAATTGCTGCGCCCGCCTTCTTTTTGCTCATTCTTGCTAAATCCCAAATGCTCTTTCATTTCTTCATCATACATCATTTCTATCAGACCCTTTTTCAAATCTACAAATATCCTATTCAGGTCTTCTATACTTTTTGCGTCGCCCCTCAACTTCTTCAGCAATTCCTTCTCCATTGCAAAGCTCCTTTATTTTTCTTATTATACTAAAGGAACTTTACACAATCTATTTTACATAACCTATTCAGCGCCTAAAGAAAAACCAATTTTGCTGTTTTCAGAATCACTATCTTTTATACTTCCCCAATTGATATCATCGAATATTATTTCTCTTTTTGCATCAACACTAATATTACCTATTACATCCAACCCAACCTTCACATTTACTTCCCCTTTTGCAAAAGCCGTCCCTGTCATAATCGCCGCTGCCATTACTGCAAACACTAATTTTCTCATTTGCTCCCCCTGTTTTTTATTTGATTGCCTTTGGCAATCTTTTTTTGATTTTTTTTATTTTACGGCATTATTTTGACTCCATATTTACAACTAAAAAATACTATACAACTGTAAAAGTCTGTCCTTCTCCATGAGTTCCTTTAAATGCCCATTTCAATACAAAAGTCCCTGTTTTTGTCGGGGTAATCTGTACTGAACTTCCCACATTTGACGTTATTGTTGCGGCATCCGCAGGCTCTATTATCCATGTTGTCGATGATGTATCATAATCCGTTACTAATTGATAATTTTCATCATATACCTCTGTATAAAATGTTACAGTCTGTCCTACAGGCCATGCATTAAGCAATGTGTACATACTATTAGTATTAGCTTCCCAAGAAGCAGTCCAACCTATTGGTAAGTCATTACCACTGCTTATTCTATTCCTCTCTCCATCATCTCCGCAACCAGCAAACAATAATCCTGCTCCTACAAAAACCAACAACAACATTGCAATCTTTTTCATTTTGACTCCATATTTACAACTAAAAAATACTATACAACTGTATAACCCTGTCCTCCCTCGTTATAAGTTCCTTTAAATGTCCATTTAATATAAAAAGTCCCTGTTTTTATCGGTGTAATTTGTACTGAACTTCCTACATTTGATGTTATTGTTGCGGCATCTGCCGGCTCTATTACCCATGTTGAAGACGATGTATCATAATCAGATACTAGTTGATTGTTTTCATCATATACTTCTGTATAAAATGTTACAGTCTGCCCTACCGGCCATGCATTAATTAATGTGTACATATCAGGAGCATTATTCCCACGAGTAGCTCTCCAGCCATTAGGCAACCCATTTCCTCCTGTTACATTTCTCTTTTCTCCGTCATCTCCGCAACCGACAAACAATAATCCTGCTCCTACAAAAACCAACAACATTACAATCTTTTTCATTTTTTGTTCCTTTTATAAACTACGATACGACTGTGAAATCTTGACCGTCTCCTTCTATAGAGACTCCTTTAAATGTCCATTTAAGATAGAAAGTCCCTTCTTTCGTCGGTGTAATTTGCACTGAGCTTCCTACATTTGACGTTATTGTTGCAGCATCTGCAGGCGTTATTATCCATGTTGTTGATGATGTGTCATAATCTGTTACTTCTTGATTATTTTCATCATATACTGCAGTATGAAATGTTATGGTTGTACCTACATGCCATGTGTACCAAAACAAATGTGGATTTGTACTCTCAAGATTAGTTTCCCATGTAGCTCTCCAGCCAGCAGGTAGTCCACTACCTCCTGTCCAATTTGTTTCTTTGTCATCTCCGCAACCGACAAACAATAATCCTGCTCCTACAAAAACCAACAACAACATTACAATCTTTTTCATTTTTTGTTCCTTTTATAAACTACACTACAACTGTAAAAGCTTTTCCATCTCCTTCAAGATATGTTCCTTTAAATTCCCATTTAAGATAGAAATGTCCAGATTTCGTCGGTGTAATTTGCACTGAGCTTCCTACGTTTGACGTTATTATTGCAGCATCTGCAGGTGTTATTATCCATGTTGTTGATGATGTATCATAATCAGTTACTTCTTGATTATTTTCATCGTATATTACAGTACGGAATGTTATGGTTGTACCAACATGCCATGTATAACTCCATAAATTTGGATCCCCCACAATATTTGATTCAAAATCTGCTCTCCAGCCCGTTGGTAACCCTGTTCCTCCGGTATGCTTACTTTCTCCACTCTCACAACCCACAATCAACAACCCAAAACCAAACACAAACACTAATGACAACAACATTACAATCTTCTTCATCTTTACTTCCTCCTTTTTGTTTTTTACAGCTTTGTTTTATACCATGTACTCCAACTTTCATTGAAATGACAAAATACAAAGATAGGCATTGCGCTATTAATAAAAATCTAATAATGCAATGCCTATGGGTTAATTATTCTCTATAAGTTTTGATATTGGTTTTGTTGGAAGACTTAATTGTTTTAGCGGATTTAACAACTCCGGACTGAGTTTTATATTTTCGTTAAAACTCTTCAACAGTTCATATTTTTCTTGCGCTTCTTCTTCATCTTCTTTTTTCATCAACGGATATTTTACTGCTTTGGGGTGTATCACCAATTTCTTTATGTCGTTATAGCCTATGTTTATATTATTTTTGTATTTGCTTTCAAGAAAGTCTATTGTAAATAAATTATAATTTGCTAAATCCAAATTTATTATAAAGGCATGGCT
>JAISRM010000151.1 GCA_031273645.1 Endomicrobium sp. | reverse complement strand
GAAATAATGTTAGAGACCATATTAATATTAAACATGGATCCCCGCTTTCGCGAGGATGACAGCGGCGGCTATTCCCATTTTCATGGGAATGACAGACACAAACAAAACAGACGCTGGCTGCATTTCATAAAACAGACGAAGTCTGTTGTCTTTTAGTTTGTCATTCCCGCGTTTTTAATATTTTTTCTTCTTTAGCAGCCTGCGCCCGAATGTTTTTATCGGGTGGGAATTGTTTGTTTTGTCATTCCCGTGAAAACGGGAATCCACGTTTGCTAAAAAAAATCTTTTTACATTGCGTCTTTAAAAAGAAATAATGTTAACAACTATATTTATATTAAAAATGGATTCCCGTTTTCACGGGAATGACAGACTTTGTAAAAACGACTGATAAAACAGAGACTGTTTGTGTTCCCATAAAACAGGCGAAGCCTGTCCCATTTTCATGGGACAGACACAAACAAAACAGACACAGCCTGCCAATCCCATAAAACAGGCGAAGCCTGTCCCGTTTTCACGGGAATGACAGACCTTGAAAAAACAATTGATAAAACAGACGAAGTCTGCTGAGAGTTTGCGCTGATACGCCGCAGTTTGCTGCGCGGAGGTTTATTTTTTTATAAATATCTGCCCGTTTTCAATCTTTATATTTTTGGCTTGTTTTTTAAACAGATTTATTTCTTTGGGCGTATTAATTATTTCAACTTCGTCGGATATCGTATTTATGGAAAAACGCAGACGCTGCAAACGGTCTGAAATATAAGATTCAACAATTACTATATGCCCGCCGTTTTTTGCGTTGAATTGAATTTCCGGATTAAAGTTTAGAAGATTAAAAATTTCGCCGTCAATGCCAAACGCTGCGCATATTTTTTTCTTGTTTTTAAGCAAAGCATTTGCGGCTTTATCTATTAAAAGATAGTTTTTTCTCATATTAATTATATATTCCCTTGCATACTGAACTATATTATAAAAATTTTCTATCGGCACGGTGTCGGCCGCGTCTTCGTTCATTCTCAAAAAAGCATCGAGAACTTTTACGGATTGGGCATAGGCGTTTTTTTCAGATTCTATATGCGATACGGGTTTTGTTTTTAATACGTTGTCTTCGTGATGTTTAATTTCGTGAGCCAAAATTGAAGAGAAATGTATAAAATTAAACGCTTCGTATTTCGGGTCGGCGTTTATAATGCTTGCATTCAATAAAATAATTTTTTTGCCGGAAAAATAAACGCCACCCTGATAGCGCAATTCTTTATTTTCATTGGAAAACACAAAATAGATGGGGGGAATTTTGATTTCCGGATTTATAAGGTTTCTGTATTGTATAAAAGAAATAATGTCGTTTATCAGTTTTATATTTGCGGGTTTAGCGGCTATTTGCCGCGACAGCTTAAGTTCTGCGCGCGACAATTTAGGCAAAACCGACAAAACAGCCTCATACGATTTTTCCGACGGCGGCTTATATCTTTGCTCTAAAGCAAATGAAAAAGAGACAAACAAAACCGCCAAGCACGCCGCCGCCAATATTTTTTTCATGAAAATATTATAACAAAATTGCAGGTTTTAAACCGGGTCGCGGGGACAATAATATTTTATTGATATTAACATAGACTTTTTACATATTTGTTTAATCTTTCTTTACTTGTTTAACTCGTTTTGAATATGGTATATTTAGCATATGAACAATAATAACGGATTTGGCATTGTAGAAATTTTGATAGTAATAGTGATTCTTTCTTTAGGCGGGATTTTTGCTTTTAAAAGTTACACCGGAAAAACGATTGAAACGGCAAAGACCGGCATAGAACAGTCAAAACAGGCTAAAGAACTTGAGGGCAGACTTTTTATTTCCGCGTTAGTTAACGCCGAAAAAATGTATTACGCTTTAAACGGGCAATACGTTTATACAAGCTGGACAGCCTCAAATGCTCAGCTTGGCATAAACTCTTTTGCAAACGTTTATTTTAAAGAGTTCGCGGTTGAAAAAAGCGCCGACGGAGAATTTAAGGTTAAAGTAAGAGGGAGCGGAGATCTGGAAGGCGTTGAATTATCGTCATGATATTTGCAAACGGGCGGACAAATATTGTATAATCCTTGCAATACGAATTTAAAAAGTTCTTATTTTTGAAATTTTAATAAAAAAGATTATTTTTTAATTTTTTTGATGGGCGGATGGCGGAACTGGCAGACGCACAGGACTTAAAATCCTGAGGCTCGCAAGAGCCGTGAGGGTTCAATTCCCTCTCCGCCCATTTTTTTTATTTTCCGCTTAATTCTTCCGTGTTTTATTTTCCCGCAGGCATAATAATCATTATTTTAAGAGGCATATGTAAATGAGCGATAATAAAGACGTTTTAGTTGATTTTGATTCGATAGAACAAAATCTTCAAAAATATAAGCTTAAAGACAGAGGCGTTTATGCTATAGAGATGGAAAAAATAGTCGGAAGTCTTGGAAGATACAACGATTTTTCCGAAAATCTTCTTCCGCATAGGGGGGATTCCGGAATACGTTATGAAAGCATAAAACGCTGCCTTTTAAGCGGTATGAATTTGCCGCCGATAAAAGTGTATCAGATTCTTGACAGCTATTTTATTATCGACGGACATCATCGCGTTATGGCGGCAAGAAAAGTTTTTAACGCGCAATATATCGACGCTGAAGTTGTTGAAGTGCAGTTTGAGTTTGACATTTCGCCCGATAAGTCTTATTCCTATAATACCGACAAAGCTAAAGAATTTCTTATAAAGCTTGAAGCGTATTCTTTCCAAAAAAAGACGGGCTTATCAAACGCCGTTTTAAAAATTCCTCTTAAAGTAACCGAACTTGTAAGCTATGGAAAATTATATGAAGAAATAGCAAATTACCAGAAGAGTTCAAATTTTACGGAAATTCAAAAAAAACCGATTATATACGCTTCGTATCATTGGTACGAACACCGCTTTCTTCCGGCGACAGAGATTATAGACGAAGAAAATGTTCTCGCCGGATTTCCGCACAGAACTTATACGGATTTATACGTATGGATACAGCAGCATAAATATTATCTTAGCCAGAAAGTAGGTTACGACGTGGGTTTTGATTTTACGGCGCACGATTTTTTTAAAAAGTATAAAAAAGTTAAAGGTCTTTATCTGCTTCCGTCGGTAATAAAAGAAATTTTGCGCAGTCTGAAGGATCAGGTAAAAGAATTTAAAAATTAGAAGGGATCGCATGAAAATACTTGCCGTATCGGATACCGAAGACAAAGTTTTGGAAAGCGCTTTAGAAAATTATTCCGATAGATTTAAGGATATAAATTATATTTTTTCCTGCGGCGATTTGCCTAAAAAGTATCTTGAATATATAACCGACGCTTCGGGCAAAAGTCTTTATTTCGTTTCGGGAAATCATTTCGGCATGCAGTTGTACGCTTATGCAAGTAAGCGCAAAATAGCGAAAAAACTTTATCTTGGCAAGGGAATGCGTCTGCATTCCGGCGGCGTGGACATGCACGGCAGAGTGGAAGTTCTTGACGGATATATCGTAGCCGGTTTTGGCGGTTCGATGAGATATAATCCCGGTTTTTTTCAGTTTGAAGAAGCTGAAATGGAAAAACTTGTCAACAAAGCCAAATTTGAAATAATTAAGAGGCGCGTTCTTGATTTTTTGCTTTTTAGAAAAAGAAAAGAAATAATAGTCATATCGCATGCTCCGCCGCAAGACATTCACGATAAAGACGACAGATGTCATAAAGGATTTAAATGTTTCAAAAAGTTTTTATTCAATGTTAAACCGGTTTTGTGGCTGCACGGGCATATTCATTTTGAAGGACAAAACAATCGCCAGCAAACCGTTTTAGATAATACGCTGGTGGTAAACGTCTATTCTTCAAAAATAATTAATATAGACGGCAAACAAGTAACAGTAAAGCCGGTTTGCGCCGATAAATATTGTTCTGTTGATCCAAAAACATCGAGGATTGACACTGTCATTTAAAGGTATTCTGAGATAACAGATGCAGTCTGTTTTGTTTGCGCCTGTCATTGCCATGAAAATGGGAATCCATTGTTATTATTAATATAGTTTCTAACATTATTTCTTTTCAGGCTGCGTCTGTTTTTGTTATAAACACAGACGCAGTCTGTCCTATGAAAACAGGAATCTACTTTTTTTTAGAAAATTTTTAACATTAGACCTCTTTCCGAACTCAGAGTTCAAAATTGTGGATAGCAGCTATTAAGTTAAATCTTAATCCGAAACGTTTTCTTCTGTTTCTATATCTATGGCTTATTATATGAAATCTTTTTATCTTACCTATCACATTCTCAACACCCTCTCTTTACT
>JAISRM010000146.1 GCA_031273645.1 Endomicrobium sp. | reverse complement strand
CAAATAAATAAAACTTCAGAAAGCAAATCCGTCGCAAATATCGGCATTTATAAGGCTTCAGACGACCAAAGCCAGTCTGCTCTTGCAAGAAATATTATTGCTTTAAAACATAAGGACGATTTTGAGCAAACCGTAATCGTAGCTCCCACCGAGCAGATTTTGCAGACCGTTATAGCGGAAGTTTCGGCGCTCGGATGCGACTTTAACGTTTCAGCCGGTTATCCCGCCGGAAAAACCGCTCTTTTTGTTTTGATTAGAGATATTATAAACGCCCGCATTTCTATGCAAAACGGAAAATATTTTGTTAAAGATCTTCTTAGAGTTTTAACAAACCCCCTGATAAAAAACATGCGCTTTTTTACCGATTCTTCCGCAGCAAGAATAGCCGTTCACAAAATAGAAGAAGCTTTCAGTCCGGGCTGCGCGGGAGTAAGCGCGCTGTCGGGAAGGTCTTTTGTTAAACTTGAAGAAATATCTAAAGACGCGTTTGTCAACGAAGAAATCATTAAACTTGCCGGGTATAAACTCTCTGCCGAAAAATTGCGCGCCGTTTTTGAAGAGATGTTTAAATTTTTATTTTTAGATTGGCAAAATATCGTTTCTTTTAACGCTTTAGCCGTCCGTATAGAAGAATTTGTTTTGCAGATTTTTAAATACAGCATTATCAGAACCTATCCTTTAAACGTTGCGGCGGCGCAGACGCTTAACGATATTTCAAAAGACCTCAAAGCCGCCTCAGCTGCCGCGGCGGGAAACCAAAAATTTGATACTTTAGACATATTTAAAATTTTTAACGATTTAATTTCCGGAAAAAAAATCGCTTTAAAAGGTTCTCCTCTAAAAGGTCTTCAGGTTTTAGGCTTTTTGGAAGCAAGAAACCTCTCTTTTAAAAATGTTTTCATTTTAGGCATGTCAGATTCTGCGCTCCCGTCAGTTTCAAAAACTTCTCCGCTGATCCCGCTTGAAATAATGCGGTTTCTTGGAATTAAAATGCCTTCGCGCGAATATGAAATTCAACAATATCATTTTGAACGACTTATAGCCCAAGCGCAAAACGTTTATTTGGTTTACCCGGGAAACGACGAAGAACCAAGAAGCCGTTTTATAGAAAAAATCATTTGGGATAAACAGCTCTCTTGTAAAAACATTAACGCCGCGCCCATATCGGAATTTAACGTTGCGTCGCAAAAATTTGTTTTCGACCAACGCAAAAAATATGAAAAGACGCCCGATATAAAAAAGTTTTTAAAAGAAAAGACGCACTCTTACAGCGCAATTGATAAATATCTGCAATGCGAGCTGAAATTTTATTTTCATTACGTTTGCGGTTTAGACGACGAAGAGACGGAAATATCAAAAGACGCCGGAGCAAGAGAAATAGGCGTTTTCGTTCATGATTTTCTTAAAGAGGCTTTTTGCGCCGGTCTTAAATATTCGTTGATAAATTCCGAAGCGTTTAAATTAAAATTTGACGCTTTGTTTGAAGATATATTTAAGAAAAGCGTTTTTGTAAACCGTCAGGATTCTTATTTTGTAAAAAAAGTTCTGCAATACCGTCTGGAAAAATTTTTATATGAGGAAAGGCAAAGGGATTTCGGCGTAGTTTGCGAATGCGAAAAAGAATTTCGCGCTAAAATATCCTGCGCAGACAAAACGGAATTTAACCTGACTGCAAAAATAGACAGAATAGACGAAAAAGACGGATCATATACCATAATCGACTATAAAACCTCTTCGCAAGATTGCGTAATAAAACCGCGAATCTTTGATTTAAGCCGGAAAGATTTTGACAGAAAATACCTGCAAAGCGCCGTTTCTTCGCTTCAGCTTCCAATGTATGAATATGTGTTTGGGCAGCAGACGGGATTTCCGGTCGGCAGTTGTTTCCTCTACGATTTAAAACGCGCTGCGCCGGTTTATTTTTATGAAGAAAATAAACATAAAAAAAACGGTTCGCAGCAAGAGTATCTAAGCCGTTGCATTCAAATGCTGAGCTGGGCATTAGACGATATTTGCGCCGGAACGCATTTTAAATTTAATCCCTGCGACGACACAAAACAATGCCAAACCTGCAAATTCAGGCATATCTGCAGCTGATAAACCCTATCGCGCGGCATAAATTTATTTTGAAATATGCTGCTTTTCAAGCATTTTAAAAACTACACAGTTTTACATCCTTTTTAAAATACGCTCCCAGTTCAACATCACGGGCGTAACAGGTATAGACCTAACAAAGCCCAGAAAAGAGCCCAAATGCGACAACAAGAAAGCCATAAGAAGTTTGTGTTGAAAAGCTATGCATTACGAAAATTTTGATTTTGTGTGACAGAACTTTACGCCTGTTATAAAATTTGTAAAAAGTCAAATAATAATATAAGATTTACATAAAATATATGGCATTATAAAAAATTTTATTATTGTATGTAAGTATGATTTAGAGAGAGTGAATAATATGAAATCGCTTTTCAGCGGGGTGTTTTGTAATCAATCGCTTGATTTGAATATTTTGAAGTTTGAGGACAATGTAGTAAATGGTCTTTCTTTAACTGCGTTAAAAAATAAATTAAATTTAAAGCCTATCGGCGAAAATACCGATGGGCTTTTTTATTTTGAGGGATAAATGGAGCCGAACAAAAACAATATGTTGCAGTTTATTTACAAAAGCAGCGAATATTTTAGAATTCCTGATTTTCAAAGACCATATACTTGGGTAAATTGGCAAACAGAAACAGTTATAAATGATTTAGAAACCGTAGTTCAAAAAATGAAAAATGAAAAAACGGTAAATCATTACTTCGGCGCGCTTGTTTATGTAAATGAAGATGACCATTACACAATTATTGACGGACAGCAAAGACTAACCACAGTTTTGCTTATGCTTACTGCTCTTTATCATTTGCTTTTGGAAAATACTGAGAAATCAAAAAGAGTTGCTCAAGATATAAAAGAGAAATATTTATCTGCAGATTTAGACGGCGGCGAAAGAAAAATAATTTTAAAGACAGTTACAACAGATAATGATATTTTTACTAAAATTTTTGAGCAGAAAGACTTATCAGAGGAACAAAAATCACAATACTTATAAATTTGAAGAATTGGTAGATACTTCTAATGAAGAGTTTATTAAAAATATGCGTACTGGGGAATCTACAACGATAATAACAAGACAAAAAGAAATACTTCGAGAGCCTTGTAAAATTTGTAATGATATTTGGACAGAAGGCAATAATTCAGCAATGCAGTTCAAGCAATGGCTTAAAAAAATTATGCTTTATCTTGGCATTTCCGAAGAGGCGGATATTATAAAATTTACTTACTCTGCAAAAACACAAGACGATGAACTTGAAGATGAAGAAGATTAAAATATCTTACAGTGTTTCTAATTCTTACCTGTTTTGCAAAAATGTGCAATATAAGCCTTCTAAATCTTGCAAAAACGTGCAGATTTTAGATTGCAATATTTGCAAAAACGTGCAATTTGTATTAAGATAACCCATATGAATAGAAATATTATCAGCAAATTATTAAATTGGAAAAAAAGCAAAAACCGTAAACCTTTGATTTTGACAGGCGCAAGACAAGTCGGCAAAACTTGGATTATGAAAGAGTTTGGCAGGCAACATTACAAAAATACGGCTTATATTATGTTTGAGAAAAACGATAATATGAGCAAACTTTTTGACGGTTCTCTTACGCCTAAGGAGTTGTTGCCGTTTTTACAAGCTGAGGCGGGAGTAGAAATTTCAGAAGATACCCTTATAATCTTTGATGAGGTTCAAGCTGTTGCGAATGCGCTTACGGCGCTGAAATTTTTTTATGAGCAAGCGCCGCAATATTCAATTATAGCCGCAGGTTCAACTTTGGGCGTTACTTTGCATAAAGGCGGTTCTTTCCCCGTAGGCAAAGTTGATTTTATGACATTATATCCGATGACTTACTTTGAATTTTTAAGCGCATTAGGCCAAGAGCAGTTGCTTGAACTTATAAATACGACTAATGATATTTCAAAATTAAATATTTTTTATGATAAATTAGAAAGATACCTTAGACAGTATTTTTTTGTCGGAGGAATGCCTGAGGTTGTAAAAACTTATGTAGATACTAAAAGTTTTGGAAAAGCAAGAAACATACAAGAGCAGCTGCTTAGCTCCTATGAACAAGATTTTTCAAAATACGCCACTCCTCTTACGGCTACAAAATTGCATATGTTGTGGCGTTCAATACCGTCGCAAATCACAAGAGAAAATAAAAAATTTATATATGGCGCTGTTAAAGAAGGCGCAAGAGCAAGAGATTTTGAAGTTACAATACAGTGGCTTATGGACAGCTCGCTTGTAAATAAGATTGACAGAGTGTCTGCTGTAAAACAACCGCTCAAGGCATATGAAGATTTCGGAGTGTTTAAATTATTTCTCCATGATATAGGTTTGCTCGGCGCAATGGCGCAGGTTCAAGCAAACTCTATAGTGAACCAGACATTAATTTATACTGAATTTAAAGGCGCTTTGGCGGAGCAATTTGTTGCGCAAGAATTGTCGGCTTGCGGAGAAAAAATATTTTATTGGTCATCCGATAATTCCAAACAAGAGATAGATTTTTTGATCGAAAATGCTTCTTACGGCATTATTCCCATTGAAGTGAAGTCGGGCAAAAATTTGGCTTCTGCTTCATTTAATAAATTTGTAAAAAGCCATAATTCAAAGCGAGGCTATAAAATTTCCAATTTAGAGTTTTTAGATAATGGACAAGTTGTTAATCTGCCGTTATATCTTACATCTCTTATCTCGGATAGCAATAAGGATTAAACAATGAGAAATAAAATCACAGACAGACAGACAGACAG
>JAISRM010000137.1 GCA_031273645.1 Endomicrobium sp. | reverse complement strand
AAACGGGAATCCATGTTTCACCGGTCTGTCATTCCCGTGAAAACGGGAATCCATGTTTAAATTAATATAGCTTCTAACATTATTTTCTTTAAAGACGTAAGGTAAACAGACTTCGTCTGACAGAATTTTTTAATAAAAATGGATCCCCACCCGATAAAAACATTCGGGCGCAGGCTGCTAAGGAAGAACAAATATTAAAAACGCGGGACAGACTTCGTCTGTTTTATGTAACACTGACAGTGTCGCAGGCTTTGCCTGTTTTGTTTGAGTCTGTCGCAGCCTGTCCCATAAAACAGGCGCAGCCTGTTGCATTTTGAAGTCCGCTTTTGCGGGCTTATTATTTTTTAGGATAAAAAAATGTCCGGCATTCTTTATGTAGTCCCAACCCCAATAGGAAACCTTGAGGATATAACTTTAAGAGCTTTAAGAGTTCTTAAAGAATGCGATATGATAGCCTGCGAAGACACGCGCCAAAGCCTTAAACTGCTTGCGCATTACGGCATTTCAAAACCGCTGGTAAGCTTTTATTCTTACAATCAGCGCCGACGCGCGCCGCAAATAACGGACAAACTTTTAAGCGGGCTTAAAGTAGCGCTGGTATCTGACGGCGGAACTCCCGCCGTCTCCGATCCCGGATATATCCTTGTGCATGAAGCCGTTGAAAAAGGAATACCCGTCGAAGTTTTGCCGGGAGCAAGCGCCGTTATAACCGCTTTAGTCGGTTCTGGTCTTCCTACCGACGGTTTTATATTTTGCGGTTTTTTAAAGAGAAAGCCCGGTAAAATGAAAAAAGAACTTGCCGGCTGCGCGTCTTTTGGCAAGACCGTTATTTTTTACGAATCGCCTCGCAGAATTATTAAAACCGTTGAAATATGTCTTGAAATATTTGGAGAAACTGCTAAAATTTGCCTTGCAAGAGAACTTACGAAAAAGTTTGAAGAGCATATAAGAGGAACCATAAAAGAAGTTTATGAAAACATTAAAAGCAGAAAAGAAATACTTGGCGAGTTTGTCGTTTTAATAAACCCCGTCAAAGATGAACGCGCGCAGTAACAGCAAGCGGACAAAATAATTTTTTATCGTTAACATATTCAGTTGTCATAACCCAACATAAAAAAACAGACGAAGCCTGAAAACAGACGCAGTCTGGTCAGGGAGGAAATTGAAATGATACGAGCTTCAATTATAGGCGTCAGCGGATACACCGGCGAAGAATTGCTGAAACTTCTTTCACGGCATCAAAACGTTCAAATAGCCGGACTTTACGGAAGGCCTTCGTCTGAACCCAGAAATTTAAAAGATATGTATCCGCGTTTTGAAAATCTTAATCTTCAAATAGAGCCTCTTAACATTGAAAAAATCAAAAAAACTTCAGACGTAGTTTTTTTAGCTTTGCCGCACGCAGTCGCTTTTGAAACAGTTCCGCAGCTTTTAAACGCGGGTCTAAAAGTTATCGATTTATCTGCGGATTTCAGACTGAAAAATTCGGAAATTTATGAGAAATGGTATAAAGTAACTCATAGCGCAAAAGAATATCTTGAGCAAGCTGTTTATGCAATACCAGAACTTAACGCGGATTTAATAAAAACAGCGTCTTTAATAGCAAATCCGGGCTGTTATCCCACAACGGTCGCTTTAAGCTGCGCTCCGGCTATAAAAAGCGGCGCGGTTGATTTAGAAGGGATAATAATAGATTCAAAAAGCGGAATTTCCGGCGCGGGACGAAACGCCGCAAAAGAATATTTTGACAATGAACATCCGAATTTCAGAGCATATAAAATAGGCGGCGCCCACAGACATATTCCCGAAATCGAACAGGAATTGTCGCTTCTTTGCGGCAAGCCCGTAACCGTAATTTTTACGCCTCATATTATGCCTGTTGAACGCGGCATGTTTTCTACTATCTACGTCAATTTAACGCAAAAAATTACGACCGAGCAGATAATTGCGATATATAAAGAATTTTACAAAGAAAAACATTTTGTAAAAATTTTAGAAGGTTCTGCGCTTCCTGCAATTAAAGACGTGGTCAATACGAATTATTGCCGCATAGCGCTGAAAGTTGACGAGCGCGCAAATAAGCTGATAATAGTTTGCGTTATAGACAACCTTGTAAAAGGCGCCGCCGGGCAAGCCGTTCAAAATATGAACATAATGTTCGGCTTTCAAGAAACGCAAGGCCTTGAGTAAAAAGCGTCCGGCAATTTATAATAAACCTCCGCGCAGCAAGCTGTAGGCCTCAGCGCTAATTGATAGCGGTCAACCGATTTTTGAAATTCGACAGGCTTCGCCTGTTTTATGGGATTGGCACCCAGACTTCGTCTGTTTTATGGAATACGGGTAGCATCTGTTTTGTTTGTGTTCGTTTGTCATTCCCATGAAAATGGGAATAGCCGTCGCTGTCATTCCCGTGAAAACGGGACAGGCTTCGCCTGTTTTATGGGACACAGACAGTGTCTGTTTTGTTTGTGTTCGTTTGTCATTCCCGTGAAAATGGGAATAGCCGCCGCAGTCATTCCCGTGAAAACGGGACAGGCTTCGCCTGTTTTATGGGATTGGCAGCCAGTGTCTGTTTTGTTTGTGTTCGTTTGTCATTCCCGTGAAAACGGGAATCCATGTTTAATATTAATATAGTTTTTTAACATTATTTCTTTTCAGACTGCGTCTGTTTTGTTTGTGTTCATTTGTCATTCCCATGAAAATGGGACAGGCTTCGCCTGTTTTATGGAACGACAACCTGCTTCTGTTTTGTCTGTTTTGTCATTCCCGTGTTTTTAATATTTGTTCTTCCTTAGCAGCCTGCACTCGAGTGTTTTTATCGGGTGGGAATCCATTTTTAATATTAATATAGTTTTTTAACATTATTGCTTTTAAAAACATAATTCAATTGTTAATTTTGATATAGGAGATTTTAATGAAAAAATTTTTGCCGTTGGCGGCAGTCTGTTTTTTGTTTGTTTCGTCGGGGTTTGCCCAAGAGAAAAGAGGTCCGGTGCGTCTTAATTCAGAAAGCGATATTGCCGAACTCAGACAAGATGCCGAAAACGGAGACAGAGGCGCGCAATACGAGCTTAGCATGGTGTATATGTACAAGCAAGACGCTGAAAGTTCTTTAAAATGGCTTACGACTTCGGCAGAAAACGGATTTGGCAAAGCTCAGTATATGCTGGGCAACTTATATTATAACGGCACGCCTAAAGTTAAAAAAAATTACGATAAAGCAATACAATGGTTTACAGCTTCAAAAGAGTCCGGATTTAAAGGCGATAAAGTTGACGAAAAAATAGAAAACAGCCACAAGCAGATAGAGCTTGCTAAAACAGCAGCAGCGCGCGCAGCGGCTGCAGCAAAGAAAAAGAAAGAAGATCAGGCAAAAGCCGCGCAGCAGGCAAAAATCGAGCAGGCAAAAGCCGCTGCAGCAAAGAAAGCCGCCGAAGAAAAAGAAGCCGCCGAACGCGCGCTTGCCGAAAGTCTTGCAAAAACGACGGACACTGTTTCCGTTCCTTTGCCTGAGCAGCCGGAAAAAGCCGGAATTTTTGACAGAGTAAAAGCTAAAATTAAAGAAATAACCGGCAAGCCCGGACTATTTGTAAAAATAAAAAATAAAATTAAAGAAATAATAAGAAAATAACATAATGTCTGAAAACGTTTTTCAACTTTTAAGTTTTCAACTTTAAAATAAAAAAGGATATTGAAATGTTACCTAACGGATTTAAAGTCGCCGGCGTGCGCAGCGGAATTTCAAAAAAAGAAGGCAAAAAAGATTTGGCTTTGTTTTTATCGGAATTTCCTGCCGCTGCCGCCGGAACTTTTACGCAAAATATGGCAAAAGCCGCTCCCGTTCTTATAGACATAGCCAGACTTAAAAGAGGCGGATATTTCCGCGCGGTCGTCGCAAATTCGGGCTGCGCAAACGCCTGCACCGGAGCGCAAGGCAAAAAAAACGCCATTGAAATGTGCATGGCTGTAGAAAAAGAATTTTTGCTGCCGCCAGATTGCGCGCTTGCTGCTTCAACCGGCGTTATCGGACAGCTTTTAAATATGGAAAAGTTTTACGGCGGAGTAAAAAAACTGAACGCTTCTTTAGGAAAATCCGCCAAAAACGAAGACGACGCTGTTAAAGCCATAATGACTACGGACACTTTTATAAAAAAATCGTCAAAGACGATAAAAATAAAAAACGGGTCTGTAAAAATATGGGGCTGCGTAAAAGGCGCGGGAATGATCCATCCCGATATGGCCGGTCTTCACGCCACAATGCTTTCTTTTATTTTGACCGACGCGCGGATAGATTCAAAAAATTTGCAAAGAACGCTTGAAAAAGCCGTCGATCAGTCTTTTAACTGCGTTTCCGTTGACGGAGACACCTCTACAAACGATACTGTTTTACTTTTGGCAAACGGACAAAGCAAAACCGGAAAACTTACCGGAAAAGATTTAAAGAAATTTGCCGACGCTCTTGACGAAGTTACCTTAGACCTTGCCAAACAGATAGCAAAAGACGGCGAAGGCGCGACGAAATTTGTGGAAATCGAAGTAAAAAACGCAAAAAGCGTAAATGACGCAAAACTCATAGCCAGAACCATAGCCACGTCTCCGCTTTTTAAAACGGCTGTTTTTGGAGCAGACGCCAACTGGGGCAGAGTTATCGCCGCGGCGGGAAGAGCCGGAGTATCTTTTAATCCTGCAAAAGCCGATATTACAATGGGCGGAATAAAAACTTTTAAAAACGGCGTTCCGCTTAATTTCAGCGAAAAACTTGCAAAAAAAGCGCTGTTAAAAAAAGAAGTCAAAGTCGAGCTTGACCTAAAATCAGGCAAAGCTTCGTCAAAATATTATGCCTGCGATTTTTCGTACGATTACGTGCGCATCAACGGCGATTACCGCTCTTAACAGACTGCGTCTGTTTTATGGAATACAGACAGTGTCTGTTTTTCAAGGTCTGTCATTCCAATGAAAATGGAAATCCATTTTTTCTCTGAAATTTTATTCCTATTTTCAAAGATTGTCATCAACCCGCATAAAAACTTTCGGCGCAGACTGAGTCCGGTTTCTCTCATGAAAACGGGAATCTGTTTTTATTTCAGAACGCGATAACCTGTCGGAAGGTTTTAACGGCAAACATGTATCCCCGCCCGATAGAAACACTCGGGGCGCAGGCTGCGGGGGATAGGTCAACAATTAAAATTATGAAGAAAAAAGATCAAATTCAATTATTAATGGCGGAAACCGGCTGCGAACAAAACGAAGCTGAATTTGCTTTGTCTTTGTCGGGCGACAATACGGAAAAAGCTATTGCTACGATAGGCATTTTGCTTAAATTTATTACGGCTTTCAAAATAAAACTCATTCTCCCTCAGGAAAACGTTTACGGGCTTATACAAATAGCTTTAAACATGAAAACCGCCGAGGTTTTGCGTTCAAGCATAGTGTTGTCTCATAACCCTTCGGTTTACGAGATTGCGGCGGCGCAGGACTGGTTTTCTTTTGAAAAAGCCATTTTTTCCGCGCGTCTTGACCCGGGCGCAATGGAAATTTATACTCAAAGCGTCGAAGAAAATTTTACGCTTTACATAAAGCAGGCGGTAAAAGAAATATCAAAAATTTCTTACGAAGAAATTGAAGATTTAATAAAAGCTTTTTTCTATCCAAAACCCGTAACCCTTGAAATAATAAGCGAAGAACTCAGCCTTTCTCAGTTTAAAAAGCTTC
Organism: Endomicrobium sp.; assembly: GCA_031273645.1. Classification (GTDB taxonomy): domain Bacteria; phylum Elusimicrobiota; class Endomicrobiia; order Endomicrobiales; family Endomicrobiaceae; genus JAISLV01. Next base: position 5,427 of record JAISRM010000137.1, on the reverse strand, counting down.
CGAACTTTGACGACGTAAAAAATAAAACTTCATTTACAGGTTACGATTTGGGGTTTGTAAAGCTTGAGGTTGAAATACTTGAAGATCCTAACGGCAAGCCGCCCGGAAAACTTTCTGAAGGCGATACAGTTTTATCGCTTATAACCGACGAAAGAGACATAGCCCATTACCTTGCTCATCTTATAGGCGGAAGAAAAGGCGGCAGCATGATCCCGCTTGCCGCAGCTATAAAAAAAATCGTCCCCAACAACGACGATTTTGAAATACATCTTATTTATGCAACCTCGATAACCGGATACGTAAAAGTAAAAAAAGATAAAACCCTTAAAGTTCTTGAAACAAAAAACCCGCCATGGTGGAAAAAAATAATGCCATGGTAGCGCTTGCGCGCTTTTTTTGAAAACAACGCCGAAAAGAAAACTGCAGACTACAAGCTAATAATTTAATTTCATTAAAACCGGCGAAGCCGGCGCTTTTTTGGGACAAGCTGCGCTTGTTTTTTATCAATCAACCCGCATAAAAACTTTCGGGACAGACTGTGTCCGATTCGTCATTCCCGTGAAAACGGGAATCCATTTTTAATATTAATACAGTTTCTAACATTATTTCTTTTAAAGACAAAATGTAAAAAGAATTTTTTAGTAAACGTGGATTCCCGCTTTCGCGAGAATGACAAACTTAAAGACGACAGGCTTCGCCTGTTTTATGAAACACGGATGGTGTCTGTTTTGTTTGTGCCTGTCATTCCCATGAAAATGGGAATGACAAACTGACGACAGGCTTCGCCTGTTTTATGGAACACAGGCAGCGTCTGTTTTGTTTGTATCTGTTCCCATGAAAATGGGAATAGCCGCCGCTGTCATTCCCGTGAAAACGGGAATCCATTTTTATTATTAATACAGTTTCTAACATTATTTCTTTTCAGACTGCGTCTGTTTTTATAAAACGGCCGAAGGCTGTCTGAGAGAATTTTTTAGCAAACTTGGATTTCCACCCGATAAAGACACTCGGGCGCAGGCTGCTTAGGAAGAACAAATATTAAAAACATGGCAATGACAAAAAAACAGACGAAGTCTGCAGACTTCGTCTGTTTGCGAAAGTTTTTAGCGGCGGGGCGCAATTAGTTTTTTATTCGGTTGTCGCGTTTTTTGAATCTGAAAGGTTTTGGTCTTGTGTCGAGTTTAGAGCCTTCGGCGTTTTCTTTTGCCGGTTCTACGGAAACTCTTTTGCCTTTTATATTGCTTGAGTTTAACGCGTTAATAACATTGTCGGCGTGCTCTTGGGGAACTTCGACAAAAGAGAAAGATTCTAAAATTTTAATATTTCCTATGAGATTTCCGTCAAGACCTGTTTCTCCGGCGATGGCTCCTACGAAGTCTCCCGCTCTTACGTTATCTTTTTTGCCGATGTTTATAAACAGTCTCGTCATGCCGCGTTCTCTTGCTCCGGTATTTTCATAGCGCGGGGCGTTTGCAAAAGAGTCCGCCTTTTTTTCTTCCTGCTCTTTTTTGTCGGAAGCAAACATCATTTTTAAAAGAGCCGCCGCGACGTCTAAAGAAGTGATGTCTTCTGAAATAAGCAATTCGGCCATTTGGGCGTATTTTTCATTGTCTTTTTCTTTTAAAACGTCTTTTATTTTCTCAAGCGTGATCGTAATTTTAACATTTTCAACGTCGGCAAGCGAAGGGACCTGCGTCCTTTTTATATTGGCTTTTGTGTATCTTTGAATATCTCTCAGCTTGTAAATATCTTTGCCCGATACAAAACTGTAAGCCTTGCCCGCTCTGCCCGCTCTGCCGGTCCTGCCTATGCGGTGAACGTAATCTTCGTCGTCTTTTGGTACGTCAAAATTGAAAACCATCTCTATGTCGTCAACGTCTATTCCTCTTGCGGCGACGTCTGTGGCTATTAAAATTTCTATTGAACCGGTTCTGAATTTTGACATCACTCTGTCTCTTTGCGGCTGGTTCATATCGCCGTGTATGGCGTCGGCGGAATATCCACGCGCCTGAAGGGAAGCCGCAATTTCATCGACTCTTTTTTTCGTATTGCAAAATACGAGCGAAAGTTTCGGGTCGTACATGTCAAGGCATCTTGTAAGAGCTTCAAGTTTTTGGTGTTCTCTGATGTCAAAATAATATTGTTCTATCAGCGGAACGGTAAGTTTTTCGTTTACCACTTTAATTGTTTCGGGGTGTTTCTGGTATTTTTTTGTAAGGAACAAAAATTCTTTGGGCATTGTCGCGGAAAAAAATACGGTTTGTCTTTCTTCAGGCATGCTTTTTAAAATAAGTTCTATGTCGTCTCTAAAACCCATGTCGAGCATTTCGTCGGCTTCGTCTAAAACTATAGTTGAAGCCAAATCGAGCTTTAAAGTTTTTCTTTCAAGATGGTCTATAACTCTGCCGGGCGTTCCTATAATTATTTGCGCGCCTTTTGAAAGCGCAAGCATTTGTCTTTGAATGGGCTGACCGCCGTAAACCGGAATAATGTTTATGCCTCTTTTATACTTTGAAAGATTTTTCAGCTCTTCGGACACCTGTATCGCAAGTTCTCTTGTAGGGCATAAAATTATCGCCTGCACATGTTTGTTTTTGGAGTCGATTTTTTCAAGCAAAGGTATGCCGAAAGCCGCCGTTTTGCCTGTTCCCGTCTGAGCTTGGCCTATAATGTCTATGCCTGTCATCACTTTAGGTATTGATAAAGACTGTATGGGCGTAGCTTCTTCAAAGCCCATATCCGTAACCGCCTTAAGTATTTCGTTTGATAATCCGAGTTCTGTAAATTTTAACGTTTTCATGGGGCAAAGCCCCTCCTTTTTAGAATTAAGAATTAAAAATTTAAATATTTTTATTCTTTCTGTTTTAATATTTTTTCAATTTCGCTAATGTCTGCGTCGGTATCGTGGCATCCGTCTTTTATAAGCGGAACGTATTGCGCGATAATGTCCGTTTCTTTCATAACTTTAAAGCCTTGTTCTCCTTCAAAGTAGCAGGATATGCCGACTATCGCCTGAGGTTTTTTTTCGGCTGCTATTTTTAATATGGCACGGCCGCCTTTAAGCACGTAAAGACCGCCGTAACCAAGCTCTTTTATAAGACGGTTTATTTTATATATCGTGCAGCCGCCGCAGTCTTTGCATATAAAATAAAAATCTTTTTCCTGCGCGCGGCAAACCGCAGAATTTCTCATACAGTGCGGCGCAAAAACAAGCCTGTTGCCGAAAGGGACCTTTGCAAAAGCTGACTTTTGATTTTTATTTTGCTTGTCAACGTAAGCTTTGTATAGTTCTTGCCGGCTTTTTTTATTTTTTTTGCAAATTTTCATATATTTGCCTATTTGCGTTCGCGTTTGCGTTTTCAACGCGTTTTATGCAGTTGTCATAATTAAAACTTCTTTTATTTTCTCTATATCCGCGTCGGTATTTGCGCAGCCGTCTTTTAACAGCAGGACAAACTGCGTGACTACGTTTTCATCTTCGCTTATTTTAAATAAAGGTTCGGCTTCAACGCAGCAGGCAATGCCTACTACGGCTTTGGGTTTTTGCTCTTTTATGATTTTCGGCACGGCGCTTCCGCCTTTTAATACATAAAGGCTGCCGTAACCGAGTTCTTTCATAAGGGACTCTATTTTTCCTATTGTGCAAGCGCCGCAGTTTTGACAGATAAAATAAGGACCTTCTTCTATGGCGGCGCAAACCGAAAGGTTTCTCATACAGCGGGGAGCAAGGACTATGCGGTCTTTGAAAGAGGTTGCGGCAAACTTTTTGCGGAATTCTTTGTTTTTCTTTTTTATATAGAGCAGATCCTTTTCTTCTTTGCTTCTTTTGAAAAATTTTAACAATTGCATGATAAATATTTATATCAAATCCTGTCTGAAAAAGCAAAAAACCGGCAGACGTTTATAAGCGCCCGCCGGTTTTTTGTCTGTTAATAAAAAATCTTAATTTCTCGGTCTGCCGAATTTATATCCTACGCCAACGGCAACTCTTGAATAGGTTATATCATATTCGTTAATATACCTTGAGCTCTCTAAAGACGCATTATAAAATGCATATGTCAAATCAACAAATAAACCAAAAGGAAATTCCCAGCCGGTTACAAAAGCATAATAAAGTCCGCCTTTTTGATCCCATGCGCTTCCTACGGAATCATCATAAAAGAAAATATTATAGCCCAAGTTTAATCTGAAAAACAATTCCGGAACGGGTTGTACAGGGTTTGTCTGTAATGATAAATAAAGAGGCAGGAAAAAGATAGCGTCATTATGATAAGAAGAGTAACTATCCACGTCTCTAAATTTTGGAATCATAAATTCAAAACCGCCGCCAATTTTAAGATACTGCCCTACAACGCTTCTGATGTACTCGCCGGAAATAGTAGCGGACGGATTGATATCTTCAGAATGATTATAGTAGCTGTACCCCGGTGATTTTGACTCAATGTTTCCCGAAAAATCAAAACTGGTCCTCAAATTGAACTCGGCAAAAGCCGCTCCCGACACAAACATTACAGCCAACACAGCCAAAACGAGATTAAAACGAAAAAATTTCATCACTGTCCCTCCTCAATTAGTTTAACTGCTGTAAAGCATTCGTTTATAAAAATAATTTATTGAATGCTTGGGAATTATACCATTACGCTATACGCTTGTCAAATGTTTATAATAAAAATTATTGTGTTTGCAGATAAAAAAAAGTATCATTAAGCGACAAAATGCAATAAATATTCGGGTAAAAGCGTTTATCACAAATGAAAAAATTTATTTTGTTATTCTTTTCGGCTTTTCTCTTTGCTTGTCCCGTTTTTAGCGAACAAATAAATTGGGAAACAATAGAACGCCTTTCAAAAGAAAATAATCCTCTCATTAAAACCGCGCATTTTAAACTTGAAAATGCAAAACAAGCCTACAACCGCTCTTTAAGCGGTTTTTTCCCCAATGTTTCTTTAACCGGTTCAACTTCGCAAAGCGGAGGGCAGGATAATTTTACAAGAAACAACTCTTACGGTTTAAACTCTTCTCTTTCAGTTTTTTCAGGGTTTGAAACTTATAACGATGTAAAGCAAAAAGCGGCTGAGCTTAAAGCTGCGGAAATTTCTTATATCAGAACTGTTTCCGACATAGTTTATGAGGGGGCTTTGGCATATATAAATCTTATGTGGGCGTGCGAAACCGTAGAGCTTTCAAAGCAAATATATGAAAGAAGAAAAGAAAACAGAGATATGATAAAACTGAAATATAATTCCGGAAATGTTGACATAGGTTCTCTTGAAAGAGTTGAAGCCGACGTTGAAATGGCAAATTACGATTTAAAGAAAGCTTTAAGAAATATTGAAAGCGTTTCGTCGGCGCTTCTTAAAGTAATAGGAAGAAACGACAGCTCAACGCTTGAAGCTTTGGAAAAAATAAATATTGATTTTCAGGAAA
>JAISRM010000109.1 GCA_031273645.1 Endomicrobium sp. | reverse complement strand
CAAATAATAATCATCACACACGACACAATGAGAGAAAATCTTGAAAAAGCGTTAAAAGAAATCGACGCCGTCAAATCGATAGTCAAAACCAAAACGGTAAAAATTAAAATTGAACTTTAAAAACCTGCGGGTTGATAACAGACTTAAAGAGAAGTAATTTTCTCACGACTTTACGGGTCGGGGCATTTGCAATGATACGAGTCTTTGCCCCGTCCGCTTATGCGGGCTGACTTCCTCCTACAACCTTAAGGGCGGGCAATTACATAGAAAGTATTAAGAAATATATATAATAAAAAAGACGAAGTTTTATCTTGGAGGAAAAATGCCTATATTTGAGTTCACATGTAAAAAATGCAATCGCAAATTTGAAATTCTCGTTTTCTCAAGTTCTGAAAAAGTTGAATGTCCTTCGTGCAAAAGCGGCGAAGTGGAAAAATGTCTTTCAACATTTTCAGCCGCTTCAAAGGCTTCGTCTTCGCCCTCGTGCGCCGCAAACGATTACTGCCCTTTGCCGCAGAAACACAAATGCTCAGGCGGCTGCTGTCATTAACGGCAGCCGGCAGTTAAAATAAAAGCGGGATAAATCAGTTAACCATTTATGAATAAAATAATTTTGCATATTTTAATTCTTGCCGGAATTTGCGCTTTGCTTTATTTGGGCAATTTTACAAACAGTTACAGCTATTATGACGATTATCAGGAAATTGTTTTAAATAAATATTTAAATCCTCAGCTCAACTCCCCTTTAAAACTTTTTACCGATTTTAATTTTTTTCACTTTTATGTTCCGTTTAAACATCTTACAAATTATTGTCTGAATTTCGTTTTCGGATACAATCCTCACGTCTCGCATTTGCTAAGCGATTTTATTCATATTTTTAATGTGATCCTATGCTATTTGCTTATTTTGCGTCTTTCAAAATCGTATGCGGCGGCATTTTTTACGGCTTTACTGTTTGGCGTTTCGCCGGTTTGCAGCAATGCGGTAAACGAAATAGCGGCGCGCGGACATCTGTTTACCGTTTTTTTTGGATTTTTATCATTTTATATATATACGTTTACGCATGCGTCCGGATTAAAGCGCAATCAAAGCCGTCACTTTACGGCTATCGCCGTTTTATTATATGCTGCGGGACTATTGTTTTGGCCTACCGTTATAGTTTTGCCGGCTTTGCTGGCAGTTTATGAATTTGCAGTTTATCGGGAAAAGAAAAATTCTGCCGGCGCAGTTGTTTCTGTCGGCGCGCAAATCAAAAAAGTTTTTTTTAAAATACTGCCTTTTGCCGTTACCGCCTGCGCTTTTATAGCGCTGAATTTGTATATATCCCATTTAAGAAATTCGATGTTTACACAGTCGGCCGTTTTTGACAACGGGCTTATTTTTTCCGTCAAACTTTTCGGCTGGCAGTCTTTTTATAAAATACCCGCAATCATTGCGCATTATTTAGCGTATTCTTTTGTTCCGCCGTTTTTTGACATCATTTTTGCGCCGCCGCTTGCGCTTTTTAGCCAAACGCCGTTTGTCTATCTTGGAAGTTTTGCGTTAATTCTTCTTTTTGCGTTTATTTCTTTTAAGGTTTACAAAAAAAATCAAACCGAAGGTTTATTAGGGACGTCATTTTTTGTATTGTTTCTGCTGCCCGGCATTGCGGTAATGTATAAATCCGAACTTATAAGCCTTAGATATATGTATGCGGCATGCATTGGAATATTTTTTATTGCGTGTTCTTTTGCAAAATATTACATAATCCCTTATTTGACCGGATATAAAAAATACGCCGGCCTTACCGTATTTATAGCCTTTTTTGTCTTTTCCTTTTCAAACAGTTTTTCAAGAAAATATATGTGGAAAGACCCTCAGACAGTAACGGATGCCATGATCGTAAACGGCGGGCTTAGCCAAGTTTGGGGCTGGGCTTTAAAAATCAATTGGATACCTGAAATGAAAAATAAACTTGCCTATTTGCAAGAGGCCGGCAGAGTTCTTGAAGAAAACAAGTACGGTTACGATTTGCAGTACGATTTGATAAAACAAAATCTTGAAGGAAGAATCGAATTCATAAAACAGCTGGAAAGCAGCGCGCAGAAGTAAAAAAAGCAGACTGCGTCTGTTTTATGAAATACGGACTTCGTCCGTTTTGTCATTGCCGCGAAAGCGGGTTGATCCAAGTTTACTAAAAAATTCTGTCCGACAGCCTTCGTCTGTTTTATAAAAACAGATGCAGGCTGAAAAGAAATAATGTCAGAAACTATATTAATATTAAACATGGATTCCCATTTTCATGGGAATGACATCGGCGGCGATTCCCATTTTCTCTGGGACAGACACAAACAAAACAGACGCAGTCTGTCTTTAAGTTTGTCATTGCCGCGTTTTTAATATTTGTTCTTCCTAAGCAGCCTGCGCTCGAGTGTTTTTATCGGGTGGGAATCCAAGTTTACTAAAAAATTCTGTCAGACGAAGTCTGTCGGCTCAGAATATCTCAAAGTTTGTCATTCCCGTGTTTTTAATATTCTTTCTTCCTAAGCAGCCTGCACCCGAGTGTTTCTATCGGGTGGGAATCCACGTTTACTAAAAAATTCTTTTTACATTACGTTTTTAAAAGAAATTAGGAATAAAAAAAATATAAAACAAAAATGGATTCCCATTTTCATGGGAATGACAGAAACAAACAAAACAGGCGCAGTCCGAGTTACATCAAACAGTCTAAGCCTGTCATTTCCGCGTTTTTAATATTCTTTCTTCCTTAGCAGCCTGCGCCCGAGTGTTTTTATCGGGTGGGAATCCAAGTTTACTAAAAAATTCTTTTTACAGCCTTCGGCTGTTTTATAAAAACAGACGCAGTCTGAAAAGAAATAATGTTAGAGACTATATTAATATTAAACATGGATTCCCATTTTCATGGGAATGACATCGGCGGCAATTCCCGTTTTCTCTGGGACAGAAACAAACAAAACAGGCGCAGCCTGTCCCATAAAGCAGACGAAGTCTGCTGTGTTTCATTATAGCCGGCAGATAAGTTCAAAATATTTTTAAAAAACGGAGGAAACATGGATGTAAACAGCAAAAAACTTGAGCGCACGTCGAAGTTTGTCAATTTTGTAATTTCGCTTACCCTTTGTATTTTTCTGATTTTGTTGTCTGGAAAAATAATAGGCGACCTTAACCGCGCCGTCAAATCGCCCGATATGGACGATTTTAAGGATTTAGTTTTATTGTCGCAATTGAACGCGCAATCTGCTAAATATTCTTCGGAAATAGAAGCTTTAGACCAAAAAAAAGAAACGATAGAAAGAGGCATGCGCGTTGCGCGCGACAATTATAAAAATGAAAAAGAATCTTTTGAAAATTGGCTTAAAACAAGAAGAACTTTAGGTTCGCCCGATAAAGATAAAGAAGTGACGGACAGAGCCGGCCGCTTAGATGCGTTTTACGAAGTTGAACACGCATGGAAAGAGCAGTTGTCTGTAATACAGGCGCAGATAGATGCTATCGATAAAAACCGCCGCAGCGTGTATGACTCGGCAAGCGTCCACAACGCGCAGGCTCAGGAAAAATATTATGCGGCTTTAAAAACGTACCGCTTAAAAGTTTTTTTGGTAAGGCTGCTTTTTGTTTTGCCGATTTTGGGGATTGGCGTGTATTTTTTTATCAGGCATAGACAGCACAAATTTTATCCTCTCTTTTTTGGGTTTACTCTTTTTTCGGTTTATACTTTTTTCTTCGGGCTTTTGCCTTATATCCCAAGTTACGGCGGATATGTCCGCTACAGCGTGGGAGTTTTGCTGACAGTAGGTTTAGGATATTATGCGATTAAACATATAAAATCTTTTATGGAACAAAAACAGGCGGAACTTAAAGCGTCGGCGCAGGAAAGAGCAAAAAAAGTTCAAACCGATACTGCAGAAAAAGCTCTTGCAAACCATTTTTGTCCGTCATGCGGAAAAGATTTTTTTATGAAAAACTGGGAAGTTGCGCAAGTTAAAAATACCGCCGGCGCAACAAATTCGCTTATAACTGATTTTTGCAGGCATTGCGGCATGGAACTTTTTAAAAAATGCGAAAGCTGCGGCGGCAGAAATTTTGCTCATTTCCCGTTTTGTTCCTCCTGCGGAGCAAAAATCACAGTAAAATAACAGGCTCCGCCTGTTTTATGGGATTGGCAGCTTGAGGCTGTTTTATAAAAACAAACGCAGTCTGGTTTGTCATTCCCATGAAAATGGGAATCCAAGTTTACTAAAAAATTATTTTCACATTGCGTTTTTAAAAGAAATAATGTTAACAACTATATTAATATTAAAATTTTCATGGGAATGACAGGCGCAAACAGAACAGACTTCGGCTGTGTTTATAAAACAGACGAAGTCTGTCCCGTGAAAGCGGGATCCAAGTTTGTCAATGTCGTTCTTCTACATTCTTTATTCTTAAGCAGGTTTTGCCTGTTTTATGGTACAAGCCTGCGCCTGTTTTGTCTTTCTCAGTTAATAAAAAGACGAAAAAGCATGGGTTTAAATAAACCGGTATTTGACATTTATTTATCAATAATATACTATTAGTTGTAGTTGTTGATATTTTACATACAAAATATAGCTTTTTGGCGCTCCCAAAGGAGCCTAACAGGAAATTGCGTGAAAATCGCAAGCATTCCCGATGCTGTAAGAGGAAAACGAAAGCCGCAAGAGGTTGCCGCATAGAGCGCAGCCCTCTTTTATAAAAAAGCCACTGTTTGAGTATTTTGCAAATGGGAAGGCTTGCGGCAAGTAGGTCGGACTCAAAAATAGTCCGTTACCCTCAAGCCAGAAGACCTGCCAAAAAGATTAGGAGCTAAAGCTCCGGTATTGTTTAAGTTATCGCGGAAAATAACTTAAATTTTATTATTTATGAGGTTAAGAATTAAGGGTGCAGCCTCGTTTCCGTTTATGCGGAACGGGGTTTTTTTATTTACGCAGGCTTCGTCTGCAGACTTCGTCTGTTTTGTGGGAACAAACAGCGTCTGTTTTGTTTGTGTCTTTCAGTCTTTCAGTCTGTCATTCCCATGAAAATGGGAATCCATGTTTAATATTAATATAGTTTTTAACATTATTGCTTTTAAAGACGCAATGTAAACAGACTTCGTCTGTTTTGTGGGATACAGCCAATGTCTGTTTTGTTTGTGTCTGTCATTCCCATGAAAATGGGAATCCATGTTTAATATTAATATAGTTTCTAACATTATTTCTTTTAAAGACACAATGTAAAAAAATTGTTTAGTAAACGT
>JAISRM010000034.1 GCA_031273645.1 Endomicrobium sp. | reverse complement strand
CATGCCATGCAAGCGCTCTCCCAGCTGAGCTATAGCCCCATTAAAGTGCTGTTTTGGATTTTCAAATTTTTTTTAAAAATATTTTTTTATTAAAATCGGCAACGTCAATAAGTATATCTTTTTTGCGCTGCGATTGTCAAACACGACGCTGATTAAAATAATGCCGCTTTTTTTTTAAATATATTTTATGTATAATCTTTAGCAAATAATAAAAAGCGGTAAAAATTTTTTACTTGAAGGATTCAAATGATTTATTCCGAATACATTAATCGCGAAACAAAAGGATATACCGATATTCTTGATATTACGGACGACGTTAAAAGGGTTGTTATGCGTTCCGGCGTTCAAAACGGTATTGTTACTATAGCGGTGTCAAGTTCTACTTCGTCGATAGCGACGCTTGAATTTGAGCCCGGTTTAGTTGCAGATTTGCGCAAAGCCCTTGAAATAATAGCTCCGGTAAAAGCCCAATACGCTCACGATGAAAAATGGCATGACGGAAACGGATTCTCGCATATACGCTCGTCTTTAATAGGCACTTCAAAAACCATTCCAATCACTTCAAAATCTTTGTTGTCGGGAACATGGCAGCAAATAATACTTATCGATTTTGACAACAGACCAAGAAGCAGAAAAGTTTTCGTACAGGTTTTCGGAGAATAATCCAATGCTTAAAGTGCTGGGAGGCTCCGACAGGGGCAGAATGTTAAAAACCCTGCCGCATGACGATTTGTCCATACGTCCGATGCTTGGCAGAATGAAAAAATCAATTTTTGACATAATACAGTTTCGCATTGCAAATTCTTCTTTTCTTGATTTATTTGCCGGAGTGGGTTCCGTAGGAATTGAAGCTCTTTCAAGAGGAGCCGCCTCATGCGTTTTTGCCGAACGCAGCCGCGTTTCTTTAAACTTAATTAAACATAATGTCGATATGTTAGGTTATAACGGCAGAGCAAAAATAATTAATTGCGACGTAATTAAAGATTTTGAAACGCTGCGCGGCAAATACGATATTGTTTTTATGGGACCGCCGTATAAAGACGGCGATAAAAAAGCTCTGGCTCTCACTTATCCGGCTTTAAAGAACGTCGTAAAATACGACATATTAAAAGAAGATTCTTTGCTGATAGCGCAAAGGCATATTAAGGAGCCGCTCGGAGCGGTTTCAGAGCTTAATAATTTTAGAACTGAAAAATACGGCGATACGATAGTCGCTTTTTATAAAAAACAACGCTAAATACAGGCGTCTAATGACGGGAGACAACAGGATCTTTATATGGCATGGGGCGATTTTAAAATAAGTTATTCAAGAATAAACGCGTATTTGTTTTGTCCGCACAAGTATAAGCTCATTTACATAAACAATCTCTACGTTCCCGTAAACGCCGATATATCTTTCGGACATACTATCCATAAAACTCTTGAAAAATATCATTCCTCAGAGGGAAAAACGCTTGAAGAGCTTTTTGACGCATACGACGACAATTGGCAAAACGACGGTTTTGTCTCGGCTCAGCAAAGCTACGAGTATTATCTGCGCGGAAAAACAATGCTTGAGAATTATTTCCTTTCGTTTTCTCAAAGCCCGACAAAAATTTTATATACGGAAAAATCTTTTGACGCAAATATAGGCAAATACAGATTTATCGGGATAATAGACAGAATAGACGAATATCCCGACGGAACGCATGAAGTAATGGATTATAAAACGCATGCAAAAGTCTGGGAGCAAGACAGAGTAGATAAAGATTTGCAGCTGAGTTTTTACGCTTACGCGTGTAGAAACGTTTTCGGTTTTAATCCTGACAAAATTTCCGTATATTTTTTATCTGAAAATATAAAAATTTATACGCAAAGAAGCCAGATTCAAATAGAAGAGGCTTTAAACGCCGCTTTGTCGGCGGCAGAAAACATAACGGCTGAAAATTTTGAGCCGGATACGTCAAAATGCGTTTTATGCGATTTTAAATTCAAATGCAAATACTCGGCTGCGGCAGACGGCCAGTAACGGAGCTAAACTGATGAAAAATCTTAGCGTTGTAAAGTTTGGCGGAAGCCTGACTAAAAATCCGCAGGCTAAAAATAAATTTTTAAAAGAACTTGCCGCCATATCAAAAAAACAAAACGCGATATTAGTTCACGGCGGCGGACCTGAGATAAATTCTTTATTAGGCGCGTTAAAAATTGAAAGCAAATTTATAAACGGTTTAAGATATACCGACGAGCAGGCGATAGACGCTGTAGAAATGGCGTTAAACGGAAAAGTTAACGGAAATTTAACCGGAGGGCTTATAAAAAATAAAGCGCTTGCCGTGGGAATTTGCGCAAAAGACGGCAAATCCGTTATATGCAGGCGCGTTAAAGAGCTTGGACTCGTAGGCGAGCCTCAGAAAGTAAATAAAAAACTTATAGAAACTCTTTTAAACGCAGGTTTTCTTCCCGTGATAGCCTCTATAGCCCAAGACGCAAAAGGCGGCGTTTTAAACGTTAACGCCGACAGTCTCGCTTCTATAATAGCCTCAGCTTTTAAAGCGCAAAGGCTTATATTTCTTACCGATGTCGCCGGAGTTTTTGATAAAAATAAACAAACTATAAAAGAGATTAAAATAAAAAATATCGCCGGACTTATAAAAGACGAAACGATAACGGGCGGAATGATACCTAAAATTAAAGGATGCGCCGACGCCGTTAAAAAAGGCGTTAAAGAAGTTTGGATCGCAGACGGCGCCGCCGGAATTAAAAACATAAAGGGAACGGTCATTAAAAAATAACGAGACCCTTTTGCAAAACGCCGCAGCCATTGGGCGTTTTTATTTTTTAAAACGTATGCCGGTTTTTGCCGGCAAGATAATCGGGAGTTATAAAAATGAACGTTAAACAGATTGAAAACAAATACTTTATGCCGACGTATAAACGCAGCGATTTGATCGTTAAAAAAGCAAAAGGGCAGTTTATTTGGGACGATAAAGGCAAAAAATATCTTGATTTTTTTTCCGGGATAAGCGTATGCAATTTAGGCCATTCAAACGGCGCGGTTATTAAAGCCGCAAAAAAACAGCTTGACCTTTTTGCCCATGCTTCAAATTTATATTATGCTCCCGCCCAAATTGAGCTTGGCGCGCAATTGGCAAAAAAATTCGGCGGGAAAGTTTTTTTGGCAAATTCCGGAGCGGAAGCCAATGAAGGCGCGATAAAACTTGCGCGCAAGTGGGGGCTTTTAAACCCCGCAAAAGACGCAGCGAAGCGTTATGAAATAATATCTTTTGATAATTCTTTTCACGGAAGAACTATGGCGACGATGGCCGCCACAGGTCAAAAGAAATTTCACGATTATTTAAAGCCGCTTCAGGAAAAATTCGTCTTTGCGCAATTTAATAATATCAATTCGGTTGAAAAACTCATTAATGATAAAACGGCGGCCGTAATAATAGAGCTTGTTCAGGGAGAAGGCGGGCTTTTTACGGCGGAAAAACAATTTGTTAAGGACTTGCGCGATTTGTGCGTCAAAAATAATTTGCTTTTGATTTTTGACGAAATACAATGCGGTATCGGCAGGACAGGAAAGTTTTTTGCCTATCAAAATTACGGCGTTAAGCCCGATATTGTAACGCTGGCCAAATCTTTGGCAAACGGACTGCCTTTGGGCGCTCTTATTGCCGGCGACAAATGCAAGGACGCTTTTACATACGGCGACCATGGCTCGACTTTCGGCGGAAATCCGGTGGCATGCGCTGCGGCAAACGCCGTTCTTAAACAAATGAGCCCGGCATTTTTAAGCAAAGCGTCGCAGACGGCCAAGTATTTTCACAATAAGCTTAAAGAGCTGCAAAAAAAATATAAAGTAATAAATGAAGTAAGAGGCATTGGATTGATTTGCGGGCTTGATTTAAAAATCAACGGCAAAGATATAGCCGCAAAATGCCTTGATAAAGGTTTGATTATCAACTGCACTCACGATACAGTTTTAAGATTTTTGCCGCCGCTTATTATTACTGAAAAAGACGTTGATGCCGCAGTTAAAATTATTGACGAAGTTTTTGCGCAGTTAAAATAAAAAATTTAAGCCGTATATAAAAAAAGACTCCGGATCATAAAATCCGGAGTCTTTTTTTGCTTCTGTTTTAACGGCGTTAAAATTTGTAAGTTACGCCGGCCTGAATTGACGCATAGCTTCCGAATTTAACATCTTGATTATAACCGTCTGTGCCGAAAGCTTCTCCGACTCCTGCAAATAATGAAATATTTTCATCGTATTCATAAGCGGCTGAAATGTCTATTTCGCTTATTCCGTATTTTGATCCGTTAGAAGCGCTTACCAAACCGTAATTTAAGAAATCAATGCTGAAAACCGCTTTTTTGTAAGTATAATCGGCTCCGACATTTGTTATGATGGTGTTTGCGTAACCTACAAATCCGTCGTCATTTTGCGTAATAGTCGGGCATCCTACAAGACCGGGCACATAATTGCCTGCAGTTACAACACCTTTGTCTTTTCCTCCGGCCATAAAAAACGTGGCTCTGGGGGTAAGATTTATGTTTTTAATATTATAAGCCGCGTCTATTTTTAGAAGGATCGTGTCGTAACTTTTTATATCGTTAGAAAAAACTCCGTCCCCGCTGAAAGGTTTTACAAATTCGACGGAAGCCGTAAGGTCTTTTATGTGAAGAGAAGGCTTAATTCCCAGTAAAGTATAGTTTTTTGCAATGATTAACGGTGGATTGTATATATCTCTTAAATTATACAAATACACCTCTATGTCAAGTATATCTGCGATATTTGAATATTTGCCCTCAGCTCCCACTAAAACATTT
>JAISRM010000271.1 GCA_031273645.1 Endomicrobium sp. | reverse complement strand
TAAAAACGCGGCAATGACAACGAGAGGCAGCGCCTGTTTTCAGCGGGTTGTTCACAAAGAACTATCCCCGTTAAACAAAGCGACATAATCTTTATAAATGTACTTTTTGCCGTAATTTTCGTTTTCATTAAGTTGATATAATATGCGTTCATCTGTTAAAGTTTTTACAAGCGAATATGCGCTTTGCTTTGACGCATATCCCGACCAGCTGATAACTTCTGCAATTCCGATAGCGGGAACTCTGTATAAATTTTTTAAGACATTAACGGCGGCGGCGGCCGTTTTTTTGCCTAACTTCTCTACTTTTGATAAATCTCTTTCTCTTAACTCAACAATTTTCTCGCAAATATTGATTGATGATTTAGAAATTTCTATTACTCCGTCAAGAAAAAAATCCAGCCAAGAGCAAACATCGCTATTTTCAGATTGATAACTTTGAAGCCGTTCGTAATATACATCGCGATATTTTTTAAAATATGAAGAAAGATAGAGCGCCGGAAATTCCAAAATACCGCTATTGCAAAGATACATTGTAATTATCATTCTTCCCGTTCTGCCGTTACCGTCAATAAAAGGATGAATAGTTTCAAATTGGGCATGAAGCAAAGCAGCTTTAATAAGGGGTAAATAATTATCGTCGGCATGAATAAACTTTTCAAAATCGCCTAAAGCTCTATTCATTTCTTCTATAGGAGGAGGAACAAAACGGGCATTATCAGGACGCGTGCCGCCTATCCAGTTTTGAGTCCTGCGAAATTCTCCGGGATATGCCAAATGAGTTGAACGGACATCCGTCATCAATTTATTATGCAATTCACAAATAAACCGCAAAGTAAAAGGAAAATTTTTAGAACGCGCCAATCCGTAATTCAATGCGTCAATATAATGTAAAATATCATCAACATCGACAGGCAAATTACTGCTTCTGTCAATATTTGCCGCTGCTATTGCATCTATCATAGAAGCTTGAGTTCCTTCAATTTGGCTGGATTCAGAAGCATCTTTGCGGACAAACATCTCCAAAAAATAATCATGATCCGGCAAAAGACGGCTAATACCGTTTAATTTTCCTAAAAGCAGCATAGCTTGGGCATGTTTTTTGTTTAGCTTTGGTTCAAGCGTGATATCTTGAGCAGGCGGAAAAGGATTGGGGACAAAAGCCCTAAACCCTTGAGGCTGCATTATATACTTGCCAATTTTTAGATTTTCACTATTCATTTGTCTAATTTTATACCATTTTTTAGACTTTTGCAAGAATAAAGTCCAAATTATGACATTTTTTTAGATTTTGTTTTGTCAAATATCAAGATTTCATCTTGTTTTTTATGATAACCGTTTTTTAGGGCGCGGCAGAACACAATATATATATATAGGTATAAAGTTGTTATGGGATTAAAGACATTATATTTTTAAAAGCTTCGCCGGCTTTAAGGGGGATGAAAATGTCTGAAACGGAGTTTGTAAAAGAAGAGGGGCTGGGGTTTATTTCTATTATTTTTGCGCCATGCTGTTTGGCAAGCTGCGGAATTGAAGCGGCGGGATAAACAGTTCCCGTTGAGCCGACTAAAAGCATAACGTCGCATTTAGAGCTTGCCGCGACGGAATTTTGATATGCTTCCTGCGGAAGCTGCTCTCCAAAAAATGTAAAATCCGGTTTTAAAAGTTTTCCGCATTTTTTGCAGACCGGAGCGGCGTTTAAATCAAAATCTTCCGTCTGATATTTGCTGCCGTCTGACATACACGTTAAAGTTGCGCCGCTGCCGTGAAGTTCGTAAACAATCAAACTTCCTGCTTTTGTATGCAATCCGTCGATGTTTTGCGTTATAACAGCTTTAATTATTTTGCGTTTTTCAAGCTCTGCAAGCGCAAAGTGGGCGGCGTTAGGCTGGGCGTTGAGCGTAGTTTTATAAAAACCGTCGCAAAGCATGTCCCACGCCTCTTTTGTATGAACTGAAAAATAGTCTATATCAAAAAGTTTTTCTTCGTATTTGTTCCAGATTCCGTTTGAACCGCGAAAAGGCGGGATTCCGCTTTCAACGGAAATTCCCGCGCCGGTAAAAGCGACGGCGTATTTTGAATTTTTTAAAATCTCTGCCGCAAGTTTAATTTCGTCCATAGTTTAAATTTTTGTCAAACCGCGCTTATCAAAATCTAAAATAAAAGTTTTAACGCTCACGCTTTCTTTTTTCCAAACCTTTGTCATCGCTTTTTGAATTTCAACGCATTTTTTACCGTCGCAAAAAGCGGCAAGCGTGGGACCCGATCCCGAAAGATACGCGCCGTATGCTCCGGCGTCTAAAGCAGCCTGCAAAACGGCGTCCATAGCCGGTATCATTTTACCTCTGTAAGGCTGATGAATTTTATCCTGCATTCCTTTTTTCAAAAGAGAATAATCGCCGCTGCAAAAAGCCGCCGTAAGCATTGCGACTCTTGAAGCGTTAAAAACCGCGTCGTCTAAATCAACGCATTTTGGAAGTATCTGCCTTGAACGTTTTGTGCGCAGCTCAAAAGACGGAACAGCCAAAACGACTTTTAGTTTAGGGACGGGCAAATGAATTATATCGCCGTGCGAACTCTGCTCGTTTTTGCAGCAAACGCAAATACCGCCGAAAACCGCCGGAATTACGTTATCGGGGTGGCCTTCAATTTTTATCGCAAGTTCGGCAATTTCGGCTTTTGTCAGTTTATCGCCGCATAGGGCGTTTGCAAGAGCTGTCCCGCCGACGATCGCAGAAGCCGAAGAGCCAAGCCCCCCGCTTAAAGCAATGCCGGCGTTTACGGTTATATTGAGATTTTTTAAATTATATTTTGTTTGCCCAAGCAGCTTAAAAGTTTCTTTCATCGACTGCCAGACAAGATTTTTTTCGCCTTTGACGAGAATCTTTTTTCCTTCGCCTTTAAAAAGCCATTTGCCGCCTTTGCCTTCCGCAGCGGTTTCCGCGCCGAATTCATTATAAATCGTTAAGGCCGCTCCGAAAACGTCAAAACCCGGTCCTAAATTTGCCGTGGTAGCCGGCACGCGCATTCGCACTTTCATTTGTTATTCCTCCGCATTCCAAAAACTTCAGGAAGCATTAAAAAATATAATTGCAGTCATTATACAAAAAAACTTTTATATAAGCGCTGCAGACTCTAAGATTTTTTCAAAAATCGGTTCGTATTTCTTAAATTTGCTCGGAGCGCACACTTGCGCGCAGATCGTAAACTCGTCGCTTTCGGAAAATTCCGTAAGAGAAAAAACATAATAATATTTGCTGATGCCGAAAATTCCGGAGTAAACCGCTTCAGTTATGGTTTTGCCGCGCATTTTTTTTGCGGGTTTTACCGAAATAAGTTTTCCTTTTTTAATTTGTTCCATCAAGTTTTCAATTTGCAAATTAAAAACCGCAAGAGGCGAAACGTCTTCGTCTATGTCGTTAGCGTCAAATAAAAAAACGCCGGTCGTGGCGTAATTGTCGCCTGAAACGCAAAAAAGCCCGTAGGGATTGTCTTCATCATAAGTTTTATCTTTCCAGCCGGCCGGGAAATCATAACTTACGGCGTCAAGAACCGAATAAGAAACGCTTTTTGAACCTGACCCGTTTGCAGCAGAACCGGAAGACGTTTCGGGCTTTGAACAAGCCGAAAAATTCAAACACAACATTAACGCCAAAACGGCAAAACCTTTTTGTTTCATTTTTTATTCACCACAGGCTTCGCCTGTTTTATGGAACACAGCCTCCGGCTGTTTTATGCAATACAGACTGTGTCTGCAGGCTTCGCCTGTTTTATGGGACACAGACAGCGTCTGCAGACTTCGTCTGTTTTGTTTGTGTCTGTCATTCCCATGAAAATGGGAATCCATGTTTAATATTAATATGGTTTCTAACATTATTTCTTTTCAGCCTTCGTCTGTTTTTATAAAACAACCGAAGGCTGTCTGACAGAATTTTTTAGCAAACTTGCAGACTTCGTCTGTTTTGTTTGTGTCTGTCATTCCCATGAAAATGGGAATCCATTTTTAATATTAATATAGTTTCTAACATTATTGCTTTTCAGACTTCGTCTGTTTTTATAAAACAGCCGAAGGCTGTCTGACAGAATTTTTTAGCAAACTTGCAGACTTCATCTGTTTTGTTTGTGTCTGTCATTCCCATGAAAAATGGGAATCCATTTTTAATATTAATATAGTTTCTAACATTATTGCTTTTCAGACTGCGTCTGTTTTTATAAAACAACCGAAGGCTGTCTGACAGAATTTTTTAGTAAACATGGATTCCCGCTTTCGCGGGAATGACAAAATACAGACAGCGTCTGTTTTGTTTGTGTCTGTCATTCAGCCTCCGGCTGTTTTATGCAATACAGAGGTGTCTGGCAATGACAAACTACACAAACAAAATAGGCATTGGCTGTCAATTTGCATAATGCTGCGGGCGCTAAAATGCTGATATGATTGCCGGCGGCGCAAAACTTTTTTGCTTCTTGTTTTTTCCCCGATAAAATCCGGCGACAGCCGCGTTACTCGTCTCTCATTGCGCAAAACTCGCCGCACATTGTGCAAACGTCGTCGTCCTGCGGCGGCAGTTTGGCTCTTTCTTTGGCAAGTTTTTGGGGATCTATGCAAAATTCTTCCTGTTTTTTCCAGTTTCTTTCTTTGCGGTATTTTGACATAAGGTCGTCTTGGGCGCGGGCGCCTTTGACGTCTTTTACAATGTCTGCCGCATGTCCGGCTATGCGGGCGGCCATTACGCCTTCGCGCACGTCGGAAACGTCGGGCAGCCTTATATGTTCTGCCGGAGTTACATAACAAATAAAATCAACTCCGTGAGAAGCGGCTATCGCTCCTCCGATCGCCGAAGTTATATGGTCGTATCCGGGCGCGATATCGGTAACTAAAGGCCCTAAAAAATAAAGCGGCGCTCCAAAGCCCAGACGTTTTGCCAAAGTTACGTTTGCTTCAATTTGATTTAGCGGAACGTGTCCGGGTCCTTCTATCATAGTTTGAACGCCGGCCAGGCGGGCTTTTAACACAAGTTCGCCAAGCGCCGACAATTCGGATAATTGAACGGCGTCGGAAGCGTCGTAAAGCGCGCCGGGTCGGAAACCGTCTCCAAGCGATAAAGTTACGTCGTATTTTGCGGCTATTTTCAACAGTCTGTCGTATTGTTCGTAAAGAGGATTTTCTTTTCCGGACGAGTTTATGCATTTAACTAAAAAAGAGCCGCCTCTGCTTACAACGCCGGCAAGCCGGCCAAGACGATTTAATATTTCTACGGTCGCTTTATTTATTCCGCAATGAACCGTAATAAAATCAACGCCCTGCTCGGCTTGTTCTTCTATAACGTCAAAGAGCATTTCGCCGTCTATCTGCGATATTTTTTTTCCGGCCGCGACCGTTCTGCAGGCGGCTTCATAAATCGGCACTGTGCCAACTTGCACGGGAGAACGCGCCAAAATTTCTTTTCTTATCTGCGTAAGGTCTCCGCCGGTTGACAAATCCATGACCGCATCGGCTCCGGCTGCGACGGCAACTTCGAGCTTTTCAAGTTCTTCTTTTAAAGATATATGGTCGGGAGACGTGCCGATATTGGCGTTGACTTTTGTTTTTAGCCCTTTGCCGACCGCCGCTATTTTTGAGAGATTTCTGTTGACGTTTTTGGGAATTACTATCGTCCCTTGCGCAACGCCTTGGCTGATAAAATCTTGGCTGAGATCTTCCTGCAAAGCTGCGCTTTTTATAAGTTTATTGCTTTTGCCGCTGCGCGCGTCGTTCATTAATGTCATGTTGTTTCCTCTGTTTCTAAAAATTTCATTTCCGTTTTTTTTCATGCGCTTCAAGAATTATTTCTTTAAGTTTTTTTGCCTCTTCTTTTACATTTTTTGCTCCGCAAACCGCTCTTATAACGGCAACTCCGCAAGCTCCGGCGTTTATAATTTCTCCTGCGTTTTCGGCGTTTACGCCGCCTATTGCCAACAATGGAATTTTTGTTGTTTCAGACGCTTGTTTTAACCCTTCAAGTCCAAGAGGTTTAGCGTCTGTTTTTGACGGAGTTGAAAAAACTGTTACGCCTATATAATCCGGCAAAACCGAGCCGCCCGAACCGTAATCGTTTATAGTTTTAACATCGTTAAGCGCTAAAGCCGAAACGCCTATTATTGCAAACGGCATAATTTTGCGCGCCAAACTGTATGGCATGTCGCTTTGCCCGACATGAACGCCGTCGCAGCCGGCTTTTGCCGCTATATCGGGCGAATCGTTTAAAGTAAAATAAACGCCGAACGCTTTACAAATGTTTTGAAGCTGCGCCGACAGTTTGACAAGCTTGCCGCCGTCAATATTTTTATCGCGCAACTGTATCATGTCGGCTCCGCCAAGGCAGGCGAGTTCAACTTGTTTTTGATAGCTCATATCGTCGCGGGGGGTTGTTATGCACAATAATCCGATGCGTTTCATATACTGTTTAGTATAATAGCATTTTGTAAGGTAATGTTAAATACAGGCTGGGGTGCAGACACAGCCTATATTGGATTAAAGAAATATCACAAAAACACGATAGCGCCAAAGAAAAGGAGCAAAAAAAATCCTCTGACAAGAGAAGACAAGAGGGAAAACAGAATAATTTCAAAATTTAGAGTAAAAGTTGAGAATG
>JAISRM010000270.1 GCA_031273645.1 Endomicrobium sp. | reverse complement strand
ACCCTCCGCAAATAGAAATATGCGTTTCTGCATTAAAAGAAAATCTTTTGACATTTTTATATCACATCATTGAGTTGGAAAAAATATTATCAAATTGCAAAAAATTTATTCCGCGTCCTCTTGGTTTGTTTATAAGTTGTTTTATACTTAAAACGGAAGCCCGCAAACGCTTCAGGAAAACATACGTTAAGAATTGTTAAAATTAGATATATAGACCTAAAAATTATCTATTTTTTCTTTAATATTTCACGCGGACGCGCAAGTTGCGCGCGCAGGCGGCAATTATGTTAATCTTTCATCATGCGCGGCAAAAATTTATTTTATTCGACGAATATATCCGTTCTTCTGTTTGCGGCGCGTCCTTCTTCGGTATCGTTAGAATCAAGCGGAATTGAATATCCTAAACCAACGTATCTTATCTTTGAAGCGGGTATTCCGTTAAATACAAACTCTTTGTAAACCGACTTGGCGCGCCTTATTGAAAGTTTTTTATTGGCTTCTGCTCCGCCTACTGCATCGGTATGTCCTTCAACCGTTATCATTTTATAATCGTACTGTCTTATATCTTTTGCCTGTTTTCTGATAACGCCTTTTGCCTGAACTGTAAGTTCATGTTCGTTCGTTTTGAAATTAGCTATATTGAGCTTATACGATTTTATAACCGGCTTTTTTCTTCTCTCTTTGGCATCCTCTATTTTTTCTTCATTTACCGTTTCTGCAGCTTTGATTTTTTCTTCTTCGGCCACAGATTTAACTTCCGTTACGTCGTCGGCATAACTGCTGACTATTACGCCTTTGCTCGTGTCGCCTATCGTTTTTATGTCTTTTGCGCTTATGCCTATATCGTCTCTTATTTCAACGCCTTCTATTTCTTTAAGATTTCTGTCGTCAATGCCGTCGGCGCCTTCTTTTTGCAATTCTGTTATAAACCGCTGCGCGCGGGGCAGCTCTTTAAAAGCAAACACTTTATTTCCGTAATTGACAAGATATATTTTAGAGCCTTTTTTAAGCCCGAGTTTTCCGGAAACTTCGCTTGTAAGCCTTATTTTCCCGTTTTCCTCTTTAAGCTCCCATACGGCATTCGGCTCGACGTCGTTTAAAGTTCTTCTTATTATTTCGTCTCTGGCTATAATCTGCACTTCTTGCGGAACGGGAGCGACCTCGTAAATTCCGCCGGCATATTCCTTTACAAGAACTCCTTCTCTCATATCGCCGAGATCTCCGGCGTAAACGCCGAGGTCAAGTTTCATTTTTTTCAAATCGTAATTTATGTCTTTTATTTGATTAGGGCTGATTTTTGCGCCGGCCTTTTTAAGTTCTTGCGTAAAATTCAGGGCGGCGTCTTTATAACTGAAGAAAAATATTCTGTCGTCGTACTTTAAGGCGTAAACCGAAGTTTTCCCGTCAAGTTCAAGCGCGTATTCAATTTCTATCCTCATAAAAACATTTCCGTTATCGTCGCCTTTTACCATCCACGACTCCGACATATCTTTGTCGAAAACGACCTTGTCCGTAATTTTGAGTTCCGCTTTTTTTGTTTTCGGCCAAAGTTTGTAAGCAAAACCTATATTTGCATAATACGAAGAAGAGTTGCCTCCGACTCCGGCGTCGCCGCCTGCATAAACCGACATTTTGTCGTTAAACGCATATTGCGCCCCAAAGCCCGCTCCGGCAAAAACAGTTCCGCGGCGCGTTGCGTAAATGTCTTGCGCAAACTCTTGACCTGCCTGTGAAAAATATATCTGCGCGGATTTTCTGTTGCCGGCAAGAATGTATCCGCCGTATAATTTAGCATACCATTGCAGCTTTCCCAAAGTTTTTGAAAACGAAACTCCGCTAAGCGCGCTGAGATCGTTAAAAGAGCCGGCCTTGACCGTAAGATTTGCCGGATCGCCGCCGGTTTCATCTATACGCCCGTTTGCAAAATAAGAATATCTTATTTCCGTATAAATTTTCCCCGAAGCGTCGTCTAAAGATTGGGCAAGATATTCTATGCGCGCATCAAAAGAAGCCGAAACCGCGTCAAAAGAAGATTTAGGATCAGACTCGTAAAAATCAACCCCGTCTTCACTATAAAAAATTCTTACTTTTCTTTGCGCGTCAAAATTATGTTTTGCGACGCTTAAATTTCCTTTTAACGCGATAATGCCGAAATTTTTGTCGGCATATATTCCGCCGCCGTAAGAATTTACGTCGGCTTTGTCGTCGCCCTGTTTCATAACTTTGTTTCCAAAAGAAGCGTACAAGCCGGCTTTTGCAGATTGGTCGGAAGCGTTCCAGACGTCTATTCCGGCAAGCGCGCCGGCGGCATCAGAATTGAAATCTTCTTTAACGTTTCCGTCAGAGGCGTATCCCAGCCCCGAAACATACCCCTGCCCCCACGCGAATTTGCCTCTGTCCGGACCGCGTTCTATATTTGCGTAAATTTCTTCAATAGAATTATTTGCCGCCGCAGCCGACAAAACATTGGCGTAAAATGAACCGCTTAAATAATTATAAGCCGTCGATCTCAGCAAATTGTCGCAAATTGGAACATTGTCTAACAAAATTATAAGCTCCTGCATTTGCTCGTTCATAGGATATTGTGAAATTTCGGCTATTGCCTCAGCCACGCGCGTTTCATTATGAGTTAAATCAAGCCCTTCATAAGCTCCGGCAGGAAAACTTAAAAAACATAAAAAAAACGCAAACGCAAATATGCGCAGCGGTTTGAAAAATTTTGAAAAATTTAAACGTCGAAGAAGCGGCGGTAAGATTTGTTCTGGCATATAATTTTAAACTGCCTGTACGGAAAAGACGGATTGTTTCCGGATGCGGCAGTTTCATCTCCGTGTTTTTTATTTTAACGCGATTTACATTATACTTTTTTAGCAAAATCAAGCAAAATATTAAGCGCAAAAAAGGTTTAGGCGGCGCTTAGGATTTGCCTTATGCCGTCTAAGCGAATGGAAGTTCCGGCGTCTTGAGCGTCGAAGTTTCTTCTTTCCGAAGCGCATACCATTATAAGCTCGACTATTGCTTTTAAAGCCTGAGGATCATTGTTTTCAAAAGCGGCGGACGTATATTTTGAAACTTCCTTTTTCAAATCTGACTGAGTAAAACCTTTATGTTCTTCTTTATATTTTTCTCCGATAGCCCAATCGTTCTTTGCGGCATTGCCCGACTGAGCCTGAAGCCTTAAAGCTTTGCCTAAAACTTTTTCAAGAGTTTTGTTCTCTAAAGAAGCCGTTAAATTTTGGCGCGCTAAAATTCTTTCGGTTACAGCCTGCAAAAATGCCGTTTTTGCAGGCGCTTCCTCTATTGAATTTAAGCGCAGCATAAAAGGATTGCTTTGACGCAGATTCAATATTTCTAAAGCCTGCGCAATTTGTCCGTCTTTGAGAAACGAAACCAAAATTTCAATTTTGGAAGCATCAACTTCAGGAAGATATTTTTCATCTATAGAATAAGCGGCGTTTCTTAGAAATTCTTCAGAATTCAAATCTTGTTTTAAAACTCCAAGAAGTCTGCCGCTCTTTATAAGCTTTAATATGTCAAGCCTGTCGACAATAGAACGGTCTTGTCCGGCAAGAACATCTATAAGTTTTGTTCCGGAAACTATTTTTATTCCTTTTGTATTTGCAAGGATATTTGAAAGGCCGGCCAAATCCGCATAGCCGTCAACAAGACCCGCCTCTAAGCTTGAACCCAAAATAAAATCTTCGACGTATAATTTGCCGTCTTTTTGGCTGACGCGTCCGTCAAAACCTTCCGCTATCAGTTTTTCTGCAGGAATGTCTGAGACGTCGGCCATAATTTTTATTCCCGCCGCATGCGCTTCTTGAAAAAACTGATTTCTTTTTCCGTCCGGCAAAGACTGCAGCAAAGCGTATTCAAAAATAAATTGCCCGTTGTTTATATTTTTCATGTCGGCTATGCATGAATTTAAATCGCTAAGCGTTTTAATGTTATCAAGACGGTAATAAATGCTTTCAATAGCGGCCAAAGTATCCGCCCGTTTAACTTCGGCAGACGCCGCTATAAAATTAATAAGCCCCGAATCAATAAAGCCGGCGTCGGCAGGGAGAAACACTCTTAACTCTGCGTTTTTGCCGTAATCCATCGCCGGCTTTTTGCCGTCTTCTTCATACAAATTCACATCAATCGTTTCTATATCAAAAACGCCGGACGCATTAATTTTTGTTCCCGCAGTTCTGTTTATATAAGAAGCAAGCGCCTTTGAAAACTTTTTACTGTTTTCAGACAGAGCAGCTCTGATATTTGCAATTTCCTGTCCTTTGGCAAACGCCGTAAGCGAACCGAAATAAGAGCCGATCCATACATATTCGCCGTTTATTTTAATTCCGGTATTTTTAAAATTATAATTTTGGAAATTTTTAGGCATTTGATTTATAATGACGGCGGGAACTATAATTTTTCCGTCTTCCGTTTTCATTACGCTTATCAAGTCTGCCGACGATTCGTTTAGGCAGGCAAGAAAAACCTTCGTTTTTGCATCGGAAGATTTAAACTTTTCAGATATTGTCGTGTAAAGCAAAAACGGCAATGCAAAAACTTTCTTTGCAAAATTATAAAACTTATTTTGATTTACATTTAAAGAATCATCAGACGATATCTCAGCCGCTGCGCCTGTTAAAAAATCTTTAGACCCGCCATAATCCAAAGAGTCCAGACTAATATAAAAAGATGCGCCCTCGTCAATAAGAATCAAAACTATTTTTATTATTTCCGTATCGGATATTTGTTTTCCAAAGCGGTCATGAACTATTTTTAACAAATTTTTAACGTCTTTATTTTTCAGAGCTTCTATCGTAAACAGCTCGGGTTCAAGCTCTATTTGCCTTGCCATACGGCCAAGTTCTTGTTTTCTTTTTTCTACTTCAGCTTCAAAGCTTTTTCTGTCTGCGCTAATTTCAGGGTATTTTTCTAACAGCAGCAAAACCACTTCAGCCATATCGGCAGAAGAAGATTTTTCAGGCATAATTTCTGCAGCTTTTTCCATAATTTTGTACAGATCCATCGATTGCCCGTCAGGAAAATTGTTGACTATATAAGAATACAGCAAATCCAGCTCCAGCTGCAATTTTTGTCTGTCTGCCGGAAAAATATCTGAAGAAGCTCTCTCTATTAAAGCATACAGATTGTGTATGTCTTTTTCATTAAAAATACCGCCGATAATATCAATATCAGGCCGGCTGCCAGCCGCATTGTTGACATCTGCTAAAATCATTCCTTCTTCCATATTATCTTGCGCTTCTTGAAGTTTGTTTGAAATAAATTTGAAAACATCTTTATTGTAA
>JAISRM010000236.1 GCA_031273645.1 Endomicrobium sp. | reverse complement strand
TTTGCTTTCTGAAGTTTTATTTATTTGCGGTAAGTTTTCTCCGAAAAAATCGTAAATTTCTTTTAAAGCGGCGTATTTGCGCGGATCGCCCTGCAAAATAACCGTAAGTTTGCCTTCGTCGTAAATCTTCTTAAAAATAACAAGTTCCGTTTTATGCATATAAAAAGGCGCAAGCAAAATAATTTTATCAAAACCGCAGCAAAGTTCTTGCGCGCTCATTTTGCCGGCCAAAAGATAGGAAAGACCGCGCATGGTAAGATTTTTTTTGCCAAGAGCGTAAAGGAAACTTTCGCGCAGATTAAATATGTTTTTTAGCAAATCGTTTATATTGCGCGGAACTTCGTAGCCTATATCTGCATTGCGCTCTATATTTTTTAACGCCGACCCCGAAACGTCCTCAAGCAGAGAATTGTCTATGAAAGACAAAATTTCAACAGCCCATTTAAAAAATTCCGCAAAAGTCCGCCTGCCTTTTAATATGTCCGGAAATTTTTCTTTTATAATTTCAAACAAAATATAAGCGCCTTCAGTCTGCGATATTTTAGAAAGTCTTGAATTATTAAAAATAAGTTTGTCTATAAACTCGTCGCGCGTAAAACATTCCTGCGCAAACGAGGCTTTTTTTATTTTTCCGGCAAGCGCTTTTCTGATAAATAAAAAAGGGCGCCGCCCGCCGCTTATCAATGCGGCGTCAGCTCCTAACTTTAACAGGCGCTCTGCGGTAAAATCAATTATATCGTCGGCTAAATGCAGATTTATTATTTCAGACATTAACTATTTCTCCGTTTTCAGAATTTACTATAAAACCGCGCGCGTTTTTTGAAATCCCCGTTTCTTCTATCAGAGAAACGTAATGTTTAACCTGACGGACGTGTTCTTCCAAATTTTTCAGGCTGCTCTTAAAATCTATCACCTGCGCGCAGTCTTTAGAGATTATCAGTCTGTCTATCCTGAAAACATTTCCAAGACTGTCGCTTATCTCGCATTCGGTTTTTACATCGTCTTCTTGGCAAAGAAAAAATTGCCGCGCCAAAGAAAGCGTTTTTTCAAGCCTGTCTTTTAAGAAAGATATATCGGCTGCGCGGAACGCCCTTTGCGTTTTCTCCAAAGCAAGCCCAATCTCATAGGAGACGTCTTTATTTTTTATAGTTTTAATCTGCGATAAAGCAAAATGCGTTATGCTGCCCTCAAGAGCCGACTCGTTTATATTTCCTATTGTTTTTTCAGATGGAGAAAAAAATTCTTTAACGTCTTTATATCCGCGCGACGTATCGTCTTGTATCAAATTTTCAGGCTGCGCGGGTTTTGCCGTCTTTTTTGCGCGCAAAACGCGCTCTCCGACGCTCCTTGCTCCGCCCAGAAAACGCGCCGTCTGTCCGCTTTTGCCTTTTTTTTCATCATTTTGAGTAGGTTCATCGACGGCGATAACATAAAGTTCTTCGCGCGCCCTTGTCAGCGCGACGTACAAGCGGTTGATATTAGAAAGGTCGTCTGACGCGGTCTTTTCATAATAGAGTTTTGCAAGACTCTGCGAAAATTTTGCAAAAGTCTCGTTTAAAAAAATCAAATCAAGTCCGCCGCGGCTTTGGATCACCGACATGCTTTTTGACGATAAATCCCAGCCGGGATCCACGCTGAAAAAAGGAATTATTACAACGGGAAATTCAAGCCCTTTAGCCTGATGAATGGTGGTAAGTTTGACCGCGTTTTGCAGAGAGCTTTGAATATAAAGTTTTTTATCGCTGTTTTTTGCAGATTTTACGGCGTCGATAAAATCTTTCAGCCCGCCGCCGTCTCTTTCAAATTCTTTTATAAAGTCAAGCAGACGCATAAACGCAGACTTTGCGCGCGGAAAATTTTCAACCGCCTGAAATTTAGAAATAACCGACAAAGCAAGCTCATATACCGGAACAAATCCGGCCTGCTTAAAAATTTCTTCAAAATAAAGGCTCCATATTTGAGGTCTTGACTCTTCAAAAGATTTATATAAATAAAGAGCGGCGCGGTTTTCAAACAGAAAGTTTCCGATACTTGCGGCTTTAGCAAAAATCTCTCCTGAAATAAATCCGGCAAAAGAAATATTATCTGCGGGATTTGCGGCAAAAGCCAAAAGAGACAATATCTCTTTTACAAACGGATTATTTAATATATTAAGAGTTTCCTTTGATTCTATTTCAAAACCGGCGTCTATAAGCCAGCGGCCGACTACGGCAAGTTCGGCGTTTTTTGCGCACAAAACCGCTATATCTCCGTTTTGAAATCCTCTGTTTAGAGCGTCTTGTACAATGCTTAGAAGTTTTGATTTCTGCGCTGCGGAAATATCTTCCTCAGATGTGCATTTGCGCGCGTCTATAATAAAGACTTCTGCAAACCCTTCTTGCGTTCTGACGGTTTTTTGCGCCGCGCCAAAATAAACTTCGGGGATCAGCGAAAATTCTCCGTCGTTTTTAGCGTTTACAAACTCTTCCAAACGCTCTTTTGAAAAAAGCTCGTTATTAAATTCAACTATATTTTTACAGCTGCGGTAATTCTCATTTAAGGGTTTAGGTTTTATGTCGCGGTTTAAAATAGCGGGAACTTCGTAAAACAGTTTATAGTCGCCGCCTCTGAAAGCATATATGGCCTGTTTAGGATCTCCTACATAGAATAAGGATCCGTCTTCTCCGCTTACGCTGTCTTCCAAAAATTGTTTTAAGGCGCTAAATTGTATAGGACTTGTATCTTGAAATTCGTCTATTAAAAAATGGCGGTATTTTTCAGACAGCCTGCAGTAAACTTCAGGTAAAACGCGGTTTTCTCCGCCGTCAGAAGCATAAAACAAGCCGAGTATTTTTTTGGAATATTGGCTGATATAAAGCGTCTCGTCGTTTTTTGAAAGCGCCTCAAAATCTTTTTCTATTGCGGCAAACATTTTTGAATAAAGGCCGTAATAATGAAAAGAATAAAACTCGCATAAAGCCGATAAATCGGAACGTATTTCGTCCCATTTTGCAACGGCTTGCGCGTCGGGCAGGCTGTTTTTTTTGTAGTTTAACGGTTTTGAAAAAGCTTCTCTAAGCGTTTTTGCGTCTTTAAGTTCTTCAAGCGTTACGGCTATTTTTTTATCTTTGCCGAATTTAGTAGTCCCGTTTAATTTTTCAAATTCTTTTAAATAAGTTTTATTAAAGTTTGAAATCTTTTCATAAAGTTTTGCAGAAAGGATTTCAATTTCATCGTCAAAACGGCAGTCAACGGCGGATATTTCTTTTCCGGTATGTCCGGTTTTAATAAAAATATTCTTTACTTCCCTTGAAATTTTATCCTTGACAAGCCAGCCTGACGAACCGCTTAAAAGAAATTGTTTAACGCATTCTTCTAAGACGGAAATTTCCGCCCTGTTAAGAAACAAATCTATTGAAAGCTCTATAGTCTTTGAATCGTCCGTATCGGTTTTAAAGTGCGGAGACAGCCCCATATTTATGGCGCAGGCGTTTGCTACGCGGTTCATAAAAGAATCTATGGTGCGGACGTTGAAGTTATCGTAAGAATTTAAAATCAAATCTAAAAGCTCGGCGCTTTTAGCAGAAAGAATATCTTTTCGTAAATTTAGTCCGTCAAAAATATTATCTGATTCAAGACCGAGCGCGGCTTTTTTGAGGGTTTCTAAAATGCGGTATCTCATTTCGGTAGCGGCTTTATTTGTAAACGTTACCGCCACTATATTTTTTACATTGTTTTGGGCAAACGCCAGAGAAATATATCTCTTAACGAGATTGTATGTTTTGCCTGAACCCGCCGAAGCCTGAATAGATACTATCTGAGCGTCATTATTTTTCATTTAAATTTGCCGCCGCAAAAACAAACGCAAGGCTGTGAGCCGCCGTCTGTATTTTAAGATAAACATTGCATGTTTGACATATTAAAACAGCCAAAATAAAGAATATTAAAAAATTTCAAAAACAAAAATATTCCCGCTTTCGCGGGACAGAACAGACACAGTATGTCGTCTCATAAAACAGACGAAGTCTGATGAATAAAAGGACATTAAAAAAATCGGAAGGACAGCATTAACAAAAACGGATTCCCGTTTTCACGGGAATGACAAACCTTGCAAAAACGATTGACAAAACAGACGCAGTCTGTCCCGAAAGTTTTTATGCCGGTTGACAAACCTTGAGACGAAAATTTTGCTTTATAAAAACAGACGAAGTCTGTTCAGTTTGTTTGTCTTTTAGTTTGTCAACAAAAAAAGCGGCAAAGCCGCCGGAGTCAGCGGCGGCGGCGGAGTTCTGCCGCGATGTCTCTTGCGGCGTCTTTTTTCTTAAGAGCTTCTTTTTTGTCGTAAGATCTCTTTCCTTTTGCCAAACCTATAAGCATTTTTATTCTGCCTTTCTTAATGTAAACTTCAAGAGGAACGACGGTAAGCCCTTTTTCTTTAGTTTTTGCATGGAGTTTGAGAATTTCAGATTTATGCAGAAGAAGTTTTCTTTTTCTTTTCGCATCGTAGTCGGAAATATGGGTGGACATTTGTTCGTAAGGCGCTATATAGACGTTATCGGCAAACGCCTCGCCTGCGCTGAAACGCACAAGGCTGTCGGAAAGACTTATATGCGAGAGTCTTACGGATTTTACCTCGTAACCCGACAAAACCATTCCCGCCTCGGTTTTGTCGAGAATTTCGTAATCGTGATAAGCTTTTCTGTTTGAAGCTAAAGTTTTATTTTCCATTTTATTTTTTATTTTGCAAGCGACAGGCGTATTGTAATTTTTGTTCCGTTTCCCAAAGAACTTTGCGCGCTTATATCGCCGCCCGACATCGTAATTATCTGTTTTGCCACAGTAAGCGACATTCCCATTGCTTTAGCCTGCCTTGTAGAAAACATCGGGTCAAAACATTTGTTTAAAGTCTCTTCGTCCATTCCTTCTCCGTTATCGGAAATTTCAATTACAGCGCGGTCTGCGTAAGGATAAGTTTTTATTGAAATACTGCCGCCGTTTTCCATAGCGTCCATAGAATTTTTTATAACGCTTTGTATAACCTGTTTAAATCTTAGCGGATCCACGCAGACGTTTAACCCGGACTGTTCGACGCTAAAAGAAACGTTTTCTTTTTGATTGCAGCGCGCAGCCTCGTCAATAAGAACGTCTAAAGAATGAAGAGAAGGAGCAAGGCGCTTAACTCTTGTCATATCAAGCAAATCAACTATCATCAAGTTCATTCTGTCGGCTTCGCTTGAAAGCATTTTAAGCATTTTATTGGGCGTTTCTCCTTCAACTTTTACGGCATTGGTAAAATAGTACGCTATATTTTTTATGCTTGAAAGAGGATTTTTTAAATCGTGGGAAACAACTGAGGCAAATTTGCTTAAAACCGCTATTTTTTCTTCGTTTAATTTTTCTTTGTCGATTGCGCAAGGGTCTTGCGGCAAAGTCTCTTGCTTTTGTGAAATAATATCCGTCTCAGACGGCTTTGGCGGCTTATCTTTTACGATATTAAAAAGCGTTAACGCCGACAATGCAAAAAAAGCCGCGCCCAAAGCAAAAATTTGCCTAAACGCGTTTGAAAACGCAAGAGACAAAAGAGCAAATGCGCAAACGCCAAACAGAAGAAAATTAACGGACTTTTTCACAAATCATCCTCCATCAATTTAAAAAGAGCCTGATAATCGGAAGACTTTTGCAAATACGAAATTTTCTCTCTTAAATTCGGGCTTATGGAATTTTCAAAATCGGCAAGCGCTATAAACTTAGCGCGCGCTGCGGTTTCTTTAATTTTTTTATACAAAAACTCCTGATCCGAAGCTTCAATAGAATCGGCTATAATTATGTCGTAAACAATCCAGTCGGGAAATTTAAAAAAATTCTCCGCAGACTGATAATAAGAAGCGTCGTAGCCTTTGGCCACTACGGAAAGTTTAAGGTTATTGGAATTTATGGTATCGCCGCTTATTATGGCGACTTTTTTTCTGATGTTTTTGCAAAGCAGGCTTGTAAAAGAAAGTTTTGACACAGGTTTTTCAATATGCTTAATTCCGTCAAAAGCAAGAGAAGAATCTCCTACGGTTACAAGTCCCTCAAAATCGGGCAGCGCGTTTTTTATACGGCTTATAAAATCTTTATTACACTGCGACAAATCCGCAAAAATAAGAGAAGGGCGGCGGCGAAGCGCATAAGAAAAAGCTTTGTCGGAATCGGGATCCGTTACGGCGATATACCCGTATGATTTTAGCATAGGATGCAGCGCCGCTTGCAAAGCGGCATCGCGGCTTACGACAAGCGCGACCGGTTTTGAAGCTATTTCTTTTACGGTATTTAAAACGTCTTCTATTTCAAAGGGCTTGCTTATGCAGGCAAAAGCGCCTTCTTTTACGGACTCTTTTATTAAATCGTTCATGGCGTAAGCCGTCATCATTACGACTATTGTTTCAGGGCTTATTTTTTTTATTTCTTTAAAAGCGTCAACCCCGTTCATTGCCGGCATTCTTATGTCAAAAAAAGCTACGTCAAAAGAATTGCAGCGCACAAGTTCAAGCGCTTGCCGGCCGTCTTCGGCCGTTTGCACTTCATGCCCTTCCATTTCAATAATGCTGGCTAAAGAAAAGCGCAGCCCCTCTTCGTCGTCGGCAATCAGAATGTTCAATTTTTTCCCGCTGTCCATATTCTACTCCGTTGGTAAAGTTATAATAAATTTTGTTCCTTTTCCCTGAGCGCTTTGCACTTCAATTTTCCCAAAATGAGACTCTATTATTTCTTTTACTATTGAAAGTCCCAGCCCTATGCCTTTAAGTTTTGTTGAAAATAAAGGATCAAAAATATGAGAGGCGGTTTCGGCGTTCATGCCTATTCCTGTATCTTCTATCGTTATCTCTACGTTTTTTCCCTTATCGCTGACGTTTATTGAAATGGTTCCTCCCGAAAGCATAGCGTCTTTTGCGTTTGACACGAGATTTATTATGACCTGCGTCATTTTGTCGGGATCTATAAGAGCTTTAAAATGTCCGAAATTTTTTACAAGCCTGATATTTGCCGCAAGAGGCACGTTTGCGACGGCTTTTTCCATAAATTCGTCTATATAGGTTTCAAGTTTATTGAGTTTTTTGGCTCTTGAATAATCGAGAAGATCGGTAATGATTTTGTTGGCTCTTGCGACGTCGGCCGAAAGCATATCGAGCATTTTCTTTGCCTTTTCGTCTTGAAAAGCCGCGGTTTTTAAAAAATAATAAGATATGTTTTTGAGGCTGGCCAGAGGGTTTCTTAATTCGTGAGCCACAGAAGCGGCAAGGCGGCCTATGGTGGCAAATTTTTCGGATCTTAAAAGTTCTTCCTGCATGCTTTGTATTTTGCGCAAAGTTTCCTCAAGCTCGCGGCTTCTTTGTTCGAGTATCGTCTTGATTTTGAACAGATCCTGCTTTTCGTCGTTGAGTTCGTCAACGTAGTTTTTTAAATCCTGCGCCATTGAATTAAACGATTCCGCCAAGTCGCTCAGTTCGTCGCGCGAAGTAAGAGGAACGCGGTAAGACAAATCGCCTTTAGCTATTTTGCGCGTTCCCACAACAAGCTCTTTTATCGGCCTTATCAGCACTTTTACAAATAAAAACGCCAAGAATATGCTTACAAAAACTACGACTGCCGTAATCATAACGACGATCTTTGAAAGAGCGTCTATTTTCTCGTTTACGTTTTCAAGCGTAACGCCGACCCTTACTATTCCTACTATTTCCCCGCGGTCGTCGTCTCTTATTCTGCTGTTTGCAAGAGACGCTCCGGCTATTTCTCTAAGCTGGTCGTAAGTAACGATGGGAAACAAAACTTCGGAAAACTGTATATTCTTAAGCTTATACGAATTTATCTTATGATTTTTTTTGCCAAAAAGCATTTCGTCGGTAACATCGGGCTTATTATGGAAAAGAAAATCGTTCACTTCTACGTTTTCTATGCCCGACTTGGCAAGTTCCGATATATTTCTATCGTAAATTATCGCATAAATTACGTCTTTATCCTCTTTTCTGGCGTTTTCAACAGAATCCTGCAGCTCCTCTTTTTGCTGCATAGAAACGTGAAATTCATTGAGATTAGCTATTCTTCTTGCGATATTTTCCGTTCTGCTTTCCAAAGACTCTTCAAGAACGTTGTTCTGCGTATAAATAAAAAAAGCAGCAAGCACTGTCGCCGTAAAAATGACAACAAAACTTATTACAAATATAAATTTGAATTTAAGACTGAGGTAAAGGCGCGTTTTCATTGTTTTTTACGGTTGAAAATGCAGCAAACAGATAGGCTGCGCTGATGAATCATGCAGTTAAACAACCGACGATAGGGTTTTGACTACGACAACAAAACTCAACTTGGTCATAGTTTGGTCACTTGTCGGACTTGCGCTTTTTTAATGATACATATTTACCGATAGATATTACTAAATATCGGGCTTAACTTCAATACCTAAGTCGTAAAATCTATGTTTTATGCGGGCAAATTATAAGCTTCGCCCGAACGAAGACCCGGCGGCATAATTTTGTATGAATGCGGATTAAACCGAAACGAAAAGAGCCTGATTCTTTGTTAACGGCGGCAGAGCGCACTTCTTCTCCGCGCCAAACTTTATTTATGTAAATTTGCAATGACATTGCATAATTACATAAAAAGTAATAAACTATATGCAAACATTTAACGGAGGTTTGCGTGCATAAAAAAAGAACATTGGAAAGCAGCCTTTTAGAAACTTCAAAATCCTTTAAGGTTGCGCTTGTTACCGGGCCGCGTCAAGTCGGCAAGACTACTTTAATGCAAATTGCTTCGGCTAAAAATAGAAAATATATTACGCTTGATGATAAAGAAGTATTGTTGCAGGCAAAGACAGACCCGAAAGGTTTTTTGTCGTTGTATAACCTGCCGATATTTATAGACGAAATCCAGTACGCGCCCGAGCTTTTCAGCTATATAAAAATGCTTGTTGACGGTTCGGATAAGCGCGGAACGGTTTGGATGAGCGGTTCACAAGCTTTTGATTTGATGCAAGGCGTTACGGAAAGTTTAGCCGGCAGAGTAGGCATACTTGATATGTTGGGGTTTTCTATATACGAAACGCAGAATAAGGGAAAGCTGCAAAAACCGTTTCTGCCCAAAAAAAACAGGAAAAGCATTTTGACAAACAGAACTCCAAAAAGCACATTCAAAGCCATTTGGCAGGGCAGTTTCCCAGATGTTGTGTCTAAAAACGAGAAAGGCAGGCAAAGGTTTTATGATTCCTACATCAGAACCTACATAGAGAGAGATGTGCGCAAAATCATAAACATAAGCGATGAAATTGCTTTTATAAAATTTTTAAAAGTTTCTGCAGCAAGGACAGGGCAAGAATTAAATCTTTCCGATATTGCAAAGGATGTTGATATATCCGTTAATACCGCAAAAAAATGGCTGTCTATATTGAGGACGTCAGGACTTGTGTATTTGCTGCAGCCGTATTTCAAAAATGTAACCAAGAGGCTCGTCAAAACCCCAAAATTGTATTGGACAGATACGGGACTTGCAGCATATCTTGCCGGCTGGACTACGACAGAGTCATTGGAAACAGGGATTTCCGCAGGCGCGTTTTTTGAAACATTTGTCATCAGCGAAATTATAAAATCATACTATAACAACGGATACAATCCGACCTTGTACTATTTTAGAGACAGCAATGGCAATGAAATAGACTTGCTTATCCAGCAGGACAGCAAGTTTTATCCCATAGAAATCAAAAAGACGTCAACCCCAAGACAAGCAGACATTAAGGCGTTTAACGATTTTGCCAAGATAGAAAAATTAGGGTATGGAAATCTTATTTGTTTAACCGACAAAAAACAACCGTTATCAGCCGGCGCTACAGCAATATCAATTTGGGATATTTAACTTCATCTTTGTCCATAAAAAAGCCTATTTTAGCGCCTCTATATTTGAATTGCAAAAAAACACCTCTTGAGAATTATTTCCCCAAGAGGTATTTTTGTATTAAGTTATAGCAAAACTATCACAAATGCTTGTAAATGCGTCAAGTTTTCTTACAAAAAAAATACAAGATGGGCTGGCCTCTGCCATCCGGTAGTGGCGTCCCGCCGTGCATACAAAGTGTAGTAAAGTTATTTTTTATGTCAATCACTTCTATTTGATTTTTATTTGGCGACACTTTAATTACTTTGTTTCCATCCATAGAATAAGTATCTTTTGTCGTGTTTATTCTAAGTTTCTTTTTCTTTATCTCCTATATCATAAACGCCGTTTGGCTGTAAATTATGAGTAAAATATCCTTCCCGATTAGGTTCAAATCCCCAAACTCAAAATAAAATTCCGCGCGATGTCTTACCATATTCTTTTTTGTCCGATTTTAGCCCCTATATAACATCTTGGCAAAAAGAAAAAACTCCGATTTTTGCCGGAGTTTTGATTTTATATACTATCAGCCGACGATAGGGTTTGAACCTACGACCTGCGGTTTACAAAACCGCTGCTCTACCAGCTGAGCTACGTCGGCGTCAATCACGGTTAAACATAATATAAAATAAACGCTCTAAAGTCAATTAAACGGGCAAAAATTGTCATTTAAAAGTTAAAACTGGACAGATAAGGAAAGGAATTAAAAGATAAAAGTGGACAGTAAGTAATAAAATACTTTAAGCCTACAAAAAGGGAGGGTTTAAAGTATGAGTCAAAT
>JAISRM010000206.1 GCA_031273645.1 Endomicrobium sp. | reverse complement strand
TAAAACAGACGAAGTCTGTGCGGCGCGAAATGCTTGATAAAAAAAATTTTCTGTAATACAATTAGCTAATGTTTAAGATTATAATGATTATATTATTTGCTTTGGCGGCGCTTTTTATTTTGTTTGCAGCCCTTTTTATAAACTCTGCGCCTTTTGGCGCGCTGCCTTGCGGAGAGGCAATGAAAAAAATTCAACAATCTCCAAACTATAAAAACGGGCGTTTTCAAAATTTAAGCATAACTTCGCAAATGACGAGCGGAAAAAATATTTTCGCGACATTTTGGGATCTTCGCTCTAAAACAAGCAAACGCCTCAAGCCGAAAAACGAAATTCCTTGTGTAAAAACCGATTTGTTAAATTTGGACAAAAACGAAAACGTTTTAATATGGTTTGGCCATTCTTCTCTTTTCATACAAACCGGCGGAAAACGCTTTCTTATCGATCCGGTTTTTGAAAAACCGGCGTCGCCCGTATTCTTTTTTAACCGCCCTTTTAAAGGAGCGCAAGGCTGCAGCGTAAAAGATATTCCGGAAATAGATTATCTCATCATTTCGCACGATCACTGGGATCATCTCGATTATAAAACGGCTCTCGCTTTAAAAGATAAACTTTCAAAAGTAATTTGCGGACTTGGCGTCGGAGCGCATTTTGAGCGCTGGGGTTATCAAAAAGATAAGCTTATAGAACTTGATTGGAACGAAGAAGCGGTTTTAGACGACAAATTTAAAGTTTACTGTCTGCCGGCAAGACATTTTTCGGGAAGAGGCATAAAAAGAGACCAATCGCTTTGGGCTTCTTTTTTAATTGAAAGCAAAGATTATAAATTCTACATCGGCGGAGACAGCGGATACGATTCTTTTTATAAGGAAATCGGCATGAAGTTCGGACCGATAGATTTAGCGGCTTTAGATTGCGGACAATACAATTACGCGTGGAAATATATTCACATGACGCCCGAAGAAACCGCGCGCGCCGCAAAAGATTTAAACGCAAAAAATCTTATACCCGTTCACTCGTCAAAATACGCTTTAAGCATGCACGCATGGGACGAACCGCTTAAAAGAGTTTCACAAGCCGTTAAGAGTGTTCCCGAATATATTTCCGTACGACTTATTACGCCGGTCATAGGCGAAAAAGTAAGATTAAAAGACGAAACGCAAAAATTTAAAGAGTGGTGGACCGAAGTTGAATAACATTATAATCAGGGACGCAGAAATAAAAGACGCAGAAAGCATTTGCGAAATATACAATTATTACGCGCAAAATACATGCGTTACTTTTGAAACGCGCGAAATTAACGCAGCCGAAATTGAAAATAAAATTAAATCCGCTGCCGGCGCAAAGCTTCCTTTTTACGCAGCCGTATGCAAAAATACCGTCGCAGGTTTTATTTATCTAAGCAAATGGAACAGCAAAAGCGCTTACGATATGACAAAAGAAATAACGATATATCTGCGCAAAGAATATACGGGCAAAGGAATAGGAAGCGCGCTCTATAAAAAATTGCTTTCTAATTTAGATCCTCAAAGCGTCCATTGCGTTATAGCAGTTATTTACATACCTAATCCCGAAAGCGTAAAGTTAAACGAAAAGTTCGGTTTTAAACAGGTTTCCCACATTAAAGAAGCGGGATTCAAATTTGGAAAATGGAGAGACATTGGGCATTGGCAGCTTATTTTAAACCGGAGACCTTAGCAAATGCGCGAACAATTTTTGCCGTTTATAATTCAAACGGCTCTGATAATCATCATCGAACTTTTTGTATTTGCAGCGGCTTGCGCGGCATACGTTTTGATTAAAAAACGGCGTCCGTTTTACAGTGAAAACGATTATTGCGGCCATATTTGGTTTGTATGCATGTCGGTTTGTCTTGCGGCGTTTAGCGTCGAGATCTTATGCGATTGGAACGCAATTTTCAATATTGTTTTAAAAACAGCAAACGATTCTTTTATGGATTTTTTTAATCCCGTGTCATACATACTTTCGTCT
This sequence comes from Endomicrobium sp., assembly GCA_031273645.1. Lineage (GTDB taxonomy): Bacteria > Elusimicrobiota > Endomicrobiia > Endomicrobiales > Endomicrobiaceae > JAISLV01. The sequence continues at coordinate 17,021 of JAISRM010000206.1, read as the reverse complement.
CAGCCGTATGAAGCGGGCTTAAACGCTTGTTATTCGGGATTATCGTTTTTGTTTTATCTCATTATTGCAAAAATAACCGCTGCGCAAAATATGCCGGCTGAAATGATAAAATCCTCCGTTTCGGGACAATACGCTTTATTTTTTTATACTCTTATTACTGCATTGCTGTTTTGCATTTTAGTTTTTAAGTTTGAAAAAAGTAAAAACCTGCCGCGCAAAATTATTTTGACCACGCTCATTTTTTGTTCAGCTCCGTTTATTTATCAATTTGAAAGAGCCAACATAATTTTTATTGCAAACCTTTTTATAACGGCATTTTTCATATGCTTTCAATCTAAAAACAAGAAAATTTTTGAAATCGGACTTATTTGCCTTGCGGCAGCTGCGGCTATAAAAATATATCCGGCCGTTTTTATTTTACTGCTGATAAAAGAAAAAAAATTAAAAGAAGTTTTGAGATTTGTTTTATATTTTCTTTTATTATTTACCGTCCCGTTTTTTATAATAGGGTCTGCCGACACAATTTCCTGCTTTGCAGAATCTTTATCCATACTTTCCGGCATTTCAAAAGGAATTATAAGTTCGCATTGGGTAAGCCTTCACAATTTTCTTGCCGTCCCTTGCGCTTACTTTGACGCTTTATATCTTATAACTCCTATGCGGATATTGTTTACTATCCTTGTCGGCGTATCCTTTTTTATGGAAAAAAGTTTATGGAAAAGCGCCGCGCTGCTTACGGCTTTAATTATTTTGCTGCCGCACAGAAGCGCGCAATATGTTGTAATTTTGACCGTCGCGCCGCTTATATTATTTTTAAATGATTCAGACAAAAAATTAAAAGATATAATATATTCGGTTTTATTTGCCGGAACTTTTATTCCTATAGCGGTCAAAAGCGCCTGCCTTTTTACTTCAAGCGTAATGTTTGAAAACGTTTCGCTTATTTTTCTTTCCGTTTTAATAATTTATGAGACGGGCGCCGGCATATTTCAAAAAATTAAAGGAACAAACGCATGAAATTAAAAAAATTTATTAAACCGCTTGCCTTGTCGGCGGCATTTTTTGTTTTTACGGTTTCTTTTGGCGCATGTTATGTGTATAAAAGCATGGGCAAACTTCCGGACGCCTCAAAGTTTGAAGGGCTTTCATATTTTAAAGACGGGCAATTTGTCAGCCCGAAAGAATTGCAGAGATTTCCCGAAAGACGAACCGGCGGCAAAGGCGGTATGGCAAGGCATATATTTCGTTCCAAACACGCTCCGGATTTTCCTCTTCCTTTAGTCGAACTTACAAAAGATTCTTTTGCGCAAACCCCTGAAAATTACGCGGTTTATTGGCTGGGTCATTCTTCTTTTATTATTGAAATAGACGGAGTAAGGCTGATTTTTGATCCTGTTATACAAAACGCCGCGCCAATTTGGTTTGCGGCAAGAAGGTATGAAAAGTCTCCCGTAAAACGTAAAAATTTGCCGCGTATAGATTATGTGATTTTGACGCACGACCATTACGATCATCTTGAATACCGCGCAATGAAATTTTTTAAAAATAAGAAAGAAACGCAATTTATAACGCCGCTGGGAACAGGCGCGCATCTTGAAAGCTGGGGCATAGAAAAAGAGAGGATTCACGAACTTGGCTGGGGCGATTCTTTTAATGCAAAAAACGTTTTAATAACGGCGCAAAAAGCCATACACTATTCCGGCAGAAAAAGAAAAGACCGCAATAAATCTCTTTGGGTTTCTTATATAGTAAAAGGTTTAGATAAAAATATTTTCGTAAGCGGAGATACGGGCTACGGCGATATTTTTAAAGAAATAGGCGAAAAGTACGGCCCTTTTGATTTGGCTTTTATAGAAATAGACGGCTGGAACCCGGGCTGGCCAAACACTCATTTATTTCCGCAGGAAGTAATAAGCGTTATGAAAGATATTAACGCAAAAATCCTGCTGCCGACGCATTGGGCTGTTTTTGATTTAGCGCTGCACGAATGGGACGAATCGATTAAACTTGTCTCAGACCTTGCCCAAAACAACGCCATTGAAATAGCAACTCCAAAAATGGGAGAAAAATTCCTCCCCGGAATTTCAAAAACCGAAAAATGGTGGCAAGATGCGCAAAGCAAATCAAAAATAAAAAATTGACAGTTAATATTAGTTGAAATGAGATTATCTGAGGCAGTCTATGGCTTGTTTAATGTTTGGCGCGCCAAATATGTAATTGCCGCTTACAAGGGCGTCGGCGCCGGCTTGAACGCATATTTTGGAAGTTTGAGCGTTTATTCCGCCGTCAACTTCTATTATGCACGGATATTTGCCGGCATCTATTATTTGCCTTAGACGCAAAATTTTGGGGACCATTGCGTTCATAAAAGATTGTCCGCCAAAGCCGGGCTCGACAGTCATTACAAGAACAATGTCGGCAAAAGGAATTATATCTTCTATTTGAGAAACCGGAGTGTCAGGTTTTATCGACACGCCGGATTTTATGCCGGAAGCTTTTATAGTTTTTAAAAGATCTTTAGGATTTTCAACGGCTTCCGCATGGAAAACTATAATGTCTGCGCCGGCTTTTTGAAAATCAGCCCAATATTTAGCAGGATCGCTTATCATAAGGTGAACGTCAAATATCAAATTTGAAGTTTTCCTTAAAGATTTTACGACGGGCGCGCCTATCGTTATGTTTGGCACAAAATGTCCGTCCATAACGTCAACGTGAATCCAGTCCGCGCCGGCTTGTTCAACAATCCCTATGTCGCGTTCTAAATTTGCAAAATCCGCAGATAATATTGACGGAGCTATTATTATTTTTTTCATAATTTTACAGGCTTCGCCTGCTTTATGGAACACAGACAGGGTCTGCAGACTTCGTCTGTTTTGTCAATCGTCTTTCAGGGTCTGTCATTCCCGTGAAAACGGGAATCCATGTTTAATATTAATATATTTTCTAACATTATTTCTTTTCAGACTTCGTCTGCAGACTTCGTCTGTTTTATAGAATACGAGCAGCGTCTGTTTTGTTTGTGTTTGTCATTCCCATGAAAATGGGAATCCATTTTTAATATTAATATAGTTTCTAACATTATTCTTCTTAAAAACGCAATGTAAAAATAATTTTTTAGCAAACGTGGATTCCCACCCGATAAAAACACTCGAGTGCAGGCTGCTAAGGAAGAACAAATATTAAAAACGCGGGAATGACAAACTTAAAGACAGACTGCGTCTGTTTTGTCAATCGTCTTTTCAAGGTCTGTCATTCCCATGAAAACGGGCAGGCTTCGCCTATTTTGTCAATCGTCTTTTCAAGGTCTGTCATTCCCATGAAAATGGGAATCCATGTTTAATATTAATATAGCCTCTAACATTATTTCTTTTAAAAACGCAATGTAAAAATAATTTTTTTAGCAAACGTGGATTCCCGCTTTCGCGGGAATGACAAACCGAGCGCTGTCTGTATTCTATAAAAACAGACAAAGTCTGAAAAACGAAGTTTTTAATTGAGCGGGACGTCTTCTATAAATTTTTTATTTATATAAACTTTTACGAAAGCCGCGCCGGCCGGCTGAAGCGGCATGGAAATTTGGGTTCCCGGTTTTTTTACGGCGTTTAAAATAATTTTTTCGCCGTTATCGTCGATAAGAACAAGCTGGACGCGCTTATTGCCGCTTGCGGCGGGAATTTTATAATTAAAAATTTTTTCTTCGGCGTTTTTTTCTTTTGCTGAAACCGCCGAGTAAAAAATTATCTTCACGCTTTTATTTAACAGACTGTCGGGAGCGGGGCTTTGCCTTATTACAGCGTTTGCGGCAAGATTTTGACTTTTTTCGTTTCTTATGTCAAAAGACAGCTCGTTTTGCAAAGCCCATTCTTTTGCGTCGTCAATATTTTTATTTATCCAGTCGGGCATTAAAAGCACGCCTTCGGGAGGGTTGCCGTCTGATACCACAAGATTTATGACCGCGTCTTTTTCTACGGACGAACCGGCCGGAGGATCTTGGGAAATAACTATGCCTTTTGCCGCCGTAACGGAATATTGTTTTGATATTTCGCCCGTCATAAGAATGGAAGATTTTAAAACTATGTCGGCGGCGCGGACGGTTTGTCCGACAAGGTTTGGAACATAAATCATTTCTCCGCCCTGACTTACGGCGACTTTAATTACTTTGCCTTTCCTGACGTTCATGCCGGAAGGCGGCGACTGCCTTAACACTACCCCCGGAGGAACAGACTGATTAAATTCTTCGCTTTCTTTTCTAAGTCCAAGCCCTAAAGCCGAAAGCTCTTCGACAGCTTCAACTATGTTTTTGCCTTTAACGTCGGGAAGGACTATTTCTTCTTCTGAATGTATCAAAGCGCTCATGACCATGTTAAAAGAATAATAACAGGCCGCGCCAAAAACAAAAAAAAGAATTAAAATTTTAATGAAAGTTTTCATATTGACACCGTAAAATGCAAAACCGTAAAATTTTACGCCTAAACTCGCCTTTAGACGCCCGACCGGGTTAGGCGCTTTTTTACGACCGCTTGTTTATTTTTTTATCCACGCCATTTTGCTTCTAAGCCTTGAACCGACTTTTTCAATAAGCCTTGAAGCTATTTCTTCTCTGGACTTTTTGAAATTTGGTCTGCCGCTTTCGTTTTCTTTTATCCAGTTGTCTGCAAATTTTCCGGATTGAATATCGGCAAGAACGGCTTTCATTTCTTTTCTTGTTTCATCGGTAATTATTCTTTTTCCCGTCTGGTATTCTCCGTATTCGGCCGTATCGGAAATTGAATAATTCATTGCGCCTATTCCGCCTTCAAAAATTAAATCTACTATAAGCTTTACTTCGTGGCAGCACTCAAAATAAGCGATTTCCGGCTGATAGCCCGCCGCTACAAGCGTTTCAAAACCCGAATTTATAAGCTCTACCAAACCTCCGCACAAAACCGCCTGCTCGCCGAACAAATCGGTTTCCGTTTCTTCGGTAAAAGTAGTTTCAAGAACGCCGCCTCTTGTTCCGCCTATGCCTTTGGCGTAAGCAAGAGCAAGCTCTTTTGCTTTTCCGCTTGCGTTTTGTTCGACGGCTATTAAATCGGGAACGCCTTTGCCTTCGACGTATTGCCTTCTTACAAGATGTCCGGGCCCTTTTGGAGCTATCATGATCACGTCTAAATCCGCAGAGGGAACTATCCTTTTATAACGTATATTAAAGCCGTGCGAAAAACTGAGAACGGCTCCTTTTTTTATATTAGGGCTGATGTCCTCGTCCCAAACTTTTTTCTGAACTTCGTCGGGCAAAAGTATATGCACCCAATCGGCCTGCTTTGCGGCTTGCGCGGCGCTGAGCGGATTCCAGCCGTCTTCGACGGCTTTTTTATAATTATCGCCTCCCGGTCTTTGGGCGACTATTACGTTTATTCCTGAATCTCTTAAGTTTAACGCATGCGCATGCCCCTGGCTTCCGTAACCGATAACGGCTATCGTCTTTCCCTTTAAAAGATTTAAATCGGCGTCGGCTTCATAATACATTTTCGCTTCTTTTTCCCTGATATTGCTCCTTGTAACGGTTTAATATAATCCGGCTGCATTTTTATTTTTTCTTTTTTGCGAACGCTTTTTTCTTAGCCGGCGCTTTCTTTTTTACCGGCGCGGCGGCGGTTTGCGAATTTTCAATATTGCCGCCTTCCATTTTTAGTTTTTCTCTTTCAAATTCCTTTGCGTAAAAATCAATGTCGATTTCGGGGTCGGCCTTTTTCTTGTCTGAAACTTTTGCGGCAGTTTCCTGCTTTTCAGGCTCCTGCGCGTCGATTTCATATTCTTTGTTTAAAGCTTTCAGCTGCTTTCTTACGTCGAGTATTTCAAAAGCTCTTTTGTTTTCTAAAGCCGAATTTTTATCGTTAGCCGCAATTTTTCTGTCTTTTACAAGCTTTGCAAGCTGAAGTTCAAGTTCGGCCTTTTTTTCGCCGTATTCCTCAAGCCTTTCTTGGCGCGCAGCCTCAAGAGCCTCAAGGTTTTCATCATCTTTAGACGAAGTTTCCTGCGACAATACTATTAAAGGACACAAAAACGCCAACAATGCCGACATTACAGCGCACGAAATAAATTTTTTCATTATTTCCCCCGTAAAAGGCAAGCGGCTTTATGCTTTAAAGCGGCAAAATTTTGCCGCAGCCGGCTAAAAGGCTTTTTAAACTTTTAACCGCAGTTTTATCCTCTTGCCAAGGCGACTATCCCCGTTCTGCAAACTTCTTTTATGCCGTAAGGCATGACCATTTTTATAAAAGCTTCTATTTTATTTTCGTCGCCTGTTATTTCTACGGTAAGAGAATCTTGGGAAACGTCTATGATCCTCGTTCTGAAAATGCTTACAGTCTGCATAATTTCGGCGCGGTTAGCTTTATTTATGTTTATTTTGATAAGCGCAAGCCCGCGCTCGACGTATTCTATCCCGTTAAAATCGTTTACTTTTATAACGTCAACCAGCTTATTTAGCTGTTTGCTTACCTGTTCGATAACGCAATCGTCGCCTTTTACCACTATGGTCATTCTTGAAATGCCGGGATCTTCGGTTTCTCCGACGGCAAGAGAATCTATATTGAAACCGCGGGCTGCAAAAAGAGTGGATATTCTTGCCAGCACGCTGAATTTATTTTCAACAAGCACAGATATGGTATGACGCATTTTTAACTCCCCGTTTTCCGATTTGCGTCCCGCGGCGTTTTAACCGTTAAGGCGCGTTATAATTTCGTCAAGACTTGCGCCGGCGGGAACCATCGGAAATATATTTTCTTCAATTTCAACCCATATGTCAACAACAACGGGCTGTTTTGATTCAAGCATTTGTTTAATTGCCGGTTCAACTTCGCTTTTTTTCGTAACGCGTATTCCCAAAACTCCGTAACTTTGCGCCCATTTTACAAAATCGGGAAGATAAACCGGACATTTGTCTCTGTCGGGGGTATTGCAAAGCGGAGGACACTCTTTGCGGCGCGCAAGGCACGTATGAGAATATCTTTTACCGTAAAACATTTCCTGCCACTGACGGACATTGCCAAGATACTGATTGTTAAGTATAACAGTTTTTACCGCAACTGCGTTTAAAACCGACACCGCCATTTCCTGCATGTTCATCTGAAAAGAACCGTCTCCGGCGATAGTTATAACTTCTTTATCGGGATTTCCAAACTTTGCGCCTATGGCCGCAGGATAGCCAAAGCCCATAGTGCCTAAACCTCCGGAACTTAAAAAGAGCCTCGACTTTGCGGCTTTATAATATTGCGCAGCCCACATTTGGTGCTGGCCTACTTCGGTAGCGACTATCGCTTCGCCTTTTGTAAGTTCGGAAATTTTTTCAATAACGTACTGCGGGTGAAGTTTATCGTCGTTTCTTTCGTATGTGAAAGAATGTTCGGCTTTCCACGAATCGACGGTTTTGATCCACATATTTCTTTTTTTCTCTTCTATAAGAGGGATCATTTCTTTCAATATAGTTTTTGCATCGCCGACGACAGGAATGTCGATCTCGACGACTTTTGATATGGCCGAGGGATCTATATCTATATGTATGATTTCCGCTTTTCTGGCAAAATCGCACACTTTGCCCGTGCATCTGTCGTCAAAACGCGCGCCGACCGCAATTATGACGTCGGCGTTCTGAATAGCTCTGTTTGCGCAAAAAGCTCCGTGCATGCCGAGCATCCCCAAGCTTAAACGCGCGTCGCGCGGATAAGCCCCCACGGCAAGCAAAGTATTTGCAACCGGTATGTCGGCTTTTTTTGACAATTCAAAAATTTCTTTTTCCGCGTTTGAAACGATTACTCCGGCGCCTATGTAAAGCGCGGGCTTTTCGCTTTTGTTAATTGCGCGGGCGGCTTTTTTTATCTGTCCGCCATGCCCGCCGTAAGTGGGCTTATAAGAGCGGATACTTGCTTTTTCGGGATATGAAAAAACGCATTTAGCCCTTTGGACGTCGATAGGAATATCGACGAGAACAGGACCCGGCCTGCCCGTTGAAGCTATGTAGAAAGCTTCTTTTATCGTTTTGGCAAGCTCTTTTACGTCTTTAACTAAAAAATTGTGTTTTGTTATAGGCCTTGTAATGCCGGTAATATCGGCTTCCTGAAAAGCGTCTTGACCGATAACGGAAGTCGCGACCTGACCTGTAAAAGCCACCATCGGAACTGAATCCATATAAGCGGTGGCCAGCCCCGTAACTATGTTTGTAGCTCCCGGCCCAGACGTGACTATGCAAACGCCCGGCTTTCCGGTTGAACGCGCGTAACCGTCGGCCATATGAGAAGCCGCCTGTTCGTGCCTTACGAGAATGAAGTTGAGTTTAGAACCGTAAATCGCGTCAAAAATTGGAAGAGCCTGGCCTCCGGGAAGTCCAAACACTACTTCAACGTTTTCCTTCAATAAACTTTCAACTAAAATTTGAGCGCCTGTTTTTTCCATAGCGTTTAGGCTTGTGCTTTAGCCGTTCCTCCTTGTTTAATTTTAACTTCTATATTGCGAAATTCTTTTTAAATTCCGCCATTTTAACGTGATAAGCGCGCATTTGCGGATAATAGCGTTTAATTTCTTCCGTCGTTTTTATATCGTCCTTAGAAATTCCCAAAGCCGACGCGTCAAAAGTTTTTTGAGGAAATTCCCCGCTTACCTGCGTTGAATAAACGATTTTATTTTTAATTGCCGATCCTATCTCAATAATTATTTCAACGGGCTGTATAATTGTTCTAAGCCTTTGCTGTTTAGTAAGCGTAACGGAAAACTTTTGTCCGGAAAAACTTTCGTACTTTATAAGAAGATTGTTCTGTTTATCTATATAGAAAGCGCCCTTGTCCGTTTTTTTATCGTGTGAAACGGCTTTCACAATGTAACAGTCTCTTGCGGCAACTTTTTGGCTTCCCATAAATACAAAATCCGAATTGCGCCTTACCGCGCCTATAACCGCATAAACGTTTTCTTCAGCCCAGCCGGCTTTAACGTATTTTCTCATAGCTTCGTTTAAAAAAGTTTCCGCCTGAAAGTAAGAAGCTTTCTTTTTTGAATTTTCAACCGTATCGGAAACGACATAAAAATAGATCCCGTCATATATCATGTGCGTCTCAAGAATAATTTTATCAGAGCGCGCATATGACGAATATCTGAATTTTTCTCCCGACAAACTCGTTTCTCTTTTGATTTCTATTTTTTCTCCGTCGAGAGAAATTTCTTGCGCCGCCGAAATAGAAATGTCCTTAACGCCTTTTACAAAAGGCCGCCATTTTATAAGGACGTTCTTCATTATTTCTCTGCCGCGCAAAACCATAGGGTCTGGCGCAGACGCAGCGTTTGCGGCGGGAAGCGTAAAAATTAAACACAACAGCGTTAAAATATATTTTTTCATTTGCATCGTCGGAATATTTTATTTCAATTTCAAAGCTTCAAGCCTTTGACGCGCTTTTACGTCATATTCGGCTTTCTCTTGCGCAGTAAGTTTGTCCAGATAATCTTTGTTTTTATTTTCAATTTCCACAAGCATAGAAGACAGTTGAGCGTTAAAAGCGTCTTTTTCTTCCTGAGTCATAGTTTTTGACATCTCTTTAAAATTTTTATCGTAAACTTCTATGAGCTTTTCCATCTTAGCCGGATCAATATTTTCGTAAGATGCCGCCGAATCTGAAAACGGAATTTCTTCAAAATCCTGAGCATGCAAAAAAGAAACTGATACCGCGGCAAAAAAAAGCGCGCAAAGACAAAGTTTCGCTCTATTCATCATATTATCCTCTCGTATCGCGCGGCGCGGCTTCGCCGCTTTTTTTGAAAAACTGCGCGGGCAGACAAGCAAAGCTGCCGCTTTATTTTAAAACTGCTCCGGTGTCGGCTGACTGCAGCGGCTTCGCCGCTTTTTTGAAAAACTGCGCAGGCAGACAAGCAAAGCTGCCGCTTTATTTTAAAACTGCTCCAGTGTCGGCTGACTGCAGCGGCTCCGCCGCTTTTTTTGAAAAACTGCGCGGGCAGACAAGCAGAGCTGCTGCTTTATTTTAAAATTGCTCCGGTGTCGGCTGACTGCACAAGTTTTGCATATCTTGCCATGTAGCCGGTTTTAACTTTGGGTTCAGGCTTAACGGCTTTTGCAAGCCTTTCTTTTATCTGCTCGTCGGTCAGTTTAACGTTTAAAGTTCTTTCGGGTATATTTATTTCAATAATGTCGCCTTCGTTAATTGCCGCTATCGCGCCGCCTGAAGCGGCTTCCGGAGAAATATGACCTATGCAAGGACCTCTTGTTCCGCCGGAAAAACGTCCGTCGGTAAGCAGCGCAACGCTGTCGGTTAAACCCATGCCCGTAAGAGCGCTCGTCGGCGAAAGCATTTCTCTCATTCCCGGTCCGCCTGCAGGACCTTCGTATCTTATGACGACAACGTCGCCGGAAACTATTTTTTTATCAAGTATTGCTTTCATTGCGTCGTCTTCAGAATTAAAAACGCGCGCTTTGCCGGAAAAAACTTTCATTTTTTCGCTGACCGCAGCCTGCTTTACAACCGCCCCGCAGACAGCGATATTTCCTTTTAATATTGCAATGCCGCCTTCATTTTTATAGGGAACTTTTGCTCTTATTACGTCTTCATCTAAAATCTTAGAATTTTCGGCAATTTCTTTAACGTCTGTCCCGTTGACTGTTTTTGACGAAACGAGTTTATCTTTTATCGCAGACATCACGGCAGGCACTCCGCCGGCATTGTCTAAATCTTCCATATAATGATCTCCCGCAGGCTCTAAACAGCATATCTGCGGAGTCGTTTTAGAGATCTTATCAAACAAATCAAGCGAAAGGGTTATTCCTGCTTCATTTGCTATTGCGGGCAAATGTAAAACGGTATTTGTCGAGCCGCCTAAAGACATGTCCATGACAATTGCGTTTTTAAAAGCGTCTAAAGTTAAAATATCTCTCGGCTTTATATTTTCTTTCACAAGTTCTACCGCTCTTATCCCCGATTCATAAGCTATACGTTTTTTCTTTGCGCTTACCGCCAAAGCCGCAGCGCAGCCGGTTAAAGACATGCCTAAAGTTTCGGTAAGACATGCCATCGTGTTTGCGGTGTACATTCCCTGACATGCTCCGGCGCCGGGGCAGGCCGCAATTTCAAGTTCGGCAAGTTTTGTTTCGTCAATTTTTCCGGCTTGAAACTGTCCGACGGCTTCAAAAGTGTCTCTGACCATCGAACGTCTTTTGTGTTCGTACATGCCCGTGTACATCGCGCCGGCGGTAACGACTATTGAAGGTATGTTTAAACGCGCAGCCGCCATAAGCATGCCGGGCGTAACTTTATCGCAGTTTGACAATAAAACAAGACCGTCAAGCATGTGCGCGTTTGCGACGGTTTCAACTAAATCGGCGATTATTTCCCTTGAACCTAAAGAATAATGCATGCCGCTGTGTCCCATAGCTATGCCGTCGCAGACAGCCGGCGCGCCGAAAATAAAAGGAACTCCGCCGCCTGCGGCAACGCCTCGTTCAATATATCTTTCCAAATCGCGCATATTTACATGGCCGGGAACCAAATCGGTAAAAGAAGACGCTATGCCTATAAAAGGTTTATTTAAATCCTTAGGGCTTACCCCTGTCGAATAAAGCAAACATCTGTTTGGAGCGCGCACCGCGCCTTTTTTTATCTGATCGCTTCTCATTTATTTGCCCTCTGTTTTTTATTTTTTGTCTTGCGGAAATATGTCTAAAGCCGTCAAATCCGTTTTAACAGCGCCGCCATACAATAATCGCAAGAAACATTTATTATACAAAATAAACAGCCGCTCAACCAAAACGCTTTTTATCATCGCCGAAACAGACCTCGTCTGCAGGCTTCGCCTGTTTTATGGAACACGGACTGTGTCTGTTTTGTTTGTTCCTGTCATTCCCATGAAAATGGGAATCCATTTTTAATATTAATATAGTTTCTAACATTATTTTATTCATTTCAAAGACACAATGTAAAAAGAATTTTTTAGTAAACGTGGATTCCCACCCGATAAAAACACTCGAGTGCAGGCTGCTAAGGAAGAACAAATATTAAAAACGCGGGAATGACAAAACACAGACGAAGTCTGTCCCATGAAAATGGGAATCCACTTTTAATATTAATATAGCTTCTAACATTATTCATTTTCAGACTGCGTCTGTTTTATAAAACAGCCGAAGGCTGTCTGACAGAATTTTTTCGCAAACTTGGAAACACAGACAGTGTCTGTTTTGTTTGTGCCTGTCATTCCCATGAAAATGGGAATCCATGTTTAATATTAATATAGCTTCTAACCTTATTTCTTTGAAAGACGCAATGTAAAAAGAATTTTTTAGTAAACGTGGATTCCCGCTTTCGCGGGAATGACAAGCTGTGAGACATTATGAGATGACAAACTGCGTCTACAGGCTTCGCCTGTTTTATGGAACACGGACTGTGTCTGTTTTGTTTGTTCCTGTCATTCCCATGAAAATGGGAATCCATTTTTAATTATTAATATAGTTTCTAACATTATTCATTTTCAGACTGCGTCTGTTTTATAAAACAGCCAAAGGCTGTAAACAGGCTTCGTCTGTTTTATGGAACACGGACTGTGTCTGTTTTGTTTGTTCCTGTCATTCCCATGAAAATGGGAATCCATTTTTAATATTAATATAGTTTTTAACATTATTTCTTTTCAGACTGCGTCTGTTTTAGTAAAAACATAAAATACGGGTTTAAAAAATATATGTTCCCGAGGCGTCTATTGAAAATTTTAGTTCGCGGGCGGTTTGCGTAAATTTGTCGTATCCGGTTTTTAGGTTTTCCCAAAAAGAAATGAGTTTCGGTTCTTTCAAATACAGCGCTTTGTATTTTTCCATATTTGCGTCTGACATTTTAAAAGGAAATATATAAACCGGAATTTCAGATTGTCCGGCGTTTTTGGCATATGCGCTAAGAACGTATATTTCTTTTATTTTGTCGTCAGTTACTGGAATACAGCCTATAGTAACGTTTGAGCCGTGTATAAAAATATCTCCGCCTAAATTTAGCGCGGAACTCTTTTTTTTGTCGCTTTTATTTGGATAATTTATTCCCAAAGACAAATAAAAACTGCTTGCCGGATTAAATCTGTCTATACTGTAAAAACCTTCCGGAACCTGCATATCGCCCTGTCTGCGTTTCGGGCCGAGTTTTCCCGACGAAGAAACTATTGCGTAAACCGCTATGCTTTTATAAACGTCTTCGTCTGAATTCTTTGCATAAACTTCAAGTTCGGCTTCGGCTTTATATGCGATTATCAAAATATTTAAATTTTCGGCGGATATTTTTTTGGCGGCAAGCGTTTTGTCTATAAAACCGCTTTTATCGGCAAAAGCTTTCCTGACCCTCGGATATTCTTTTTGCAAAGATAAAAAATCTTTTTTCATTGCGCGCGCCAAACCGCAGCTAAACATTGCGGCAGCGATACACAAAACTAACGCTATTTTTTTCATTTTTTGGATTTTAACAGTTTGTATTCAAGAGAGTCGGACAAGGCTTGCCATGAAGCGTCTATTATGTTTTCGTTAACGCCTATCGTGCCCCAGATTTTTGAAGAATCTGAAGTTTCTATAAGAACTCTTACTTTTGCGGCTGTGTTTGCGTCGGAATTGACGACGCGGACTTTAAAGTCCGTAAGGAAAACGTCTTGTATGGCGGGATAATATTTTATAAGCGCTTTTCTAAGACAATTGTCTAAAGCGTTTACCGGACCGTCGCCTTCGGCTACGGTATGCTCTTCTTTTCCTCTTACGTCAAGTTTAACCGTAGCTTCGGAAACAATGTTTCCTGCGGCGTCTTTTTCAACGGAAACTCTGTAATTTTTAAGGATAAAAAACGGTTTAAAAGATCCCAGCGCTTTTTTTGTAAGCAAAAAGAAAGAACCGTCGGCGTTTTCATACTGAAACCCGCGGTTTTCCTTATCTTTAAGCGTCGAAATGATTTGTTTGACTTTTTCGCCGTCGCCCAAACCTAAAGCAAACTCGTTTGCTTTTGATACAACGTTGCTTTTGCCCGACATATCGCTTATAAGCACCCGCCTTTCATTTCCGACGAGATCAGGCTCTATGTGCTCATATGTTTTTGAATTTCTTTCGACGGCGGAAACATGAATGCCGGCCTTATGGGCAAAAGCGTTTTGACCCACGTAAGGTTTTGAATCATTAGGAATGAGATTGGCTATTTCGTCTATATATCGCGAAAGCTCCACGAGCTTTCTTAAACTTTTAGAAGGTACGCAGCTAAACGCCCGCTTTAGCTGCAAAGCCGGAATTATAGAGCATAAATTAGCGTTGCCGCAGCGTTCGCCCAAACCGTTTACGGTGCCCTGAACCAAAACGCAGCCTTCCTCGACGGCAGTTACCGAGTTGGCTACGGCGCAGCCTGAATCGTTATGCGTATGCACGCCGAATTTAACGTTGGGGAACTCTTTAACGGTTTCTCTTACGGCTGACGCGACGTCGGAAGGCAGCATTCCGCCGTTAGTTTCGCAAAGACAAATAAAGTCCGCGCCGGACTGCGCGGCGGCTTTTACGGTTTGCAGCGCATAATTTTTGTTTGAGAAAAATCCGTCGAAAAAATGTTCGCAGTCAAATATAACTTCAAGTTTTTTTGATTTAAGAAAAGCGACGCTTTCGGAAATCATTTTAAGGTTTTCTTCGTTTGTCGTTTTAAGAGCTTCTTTGACGTGCAGATCCCAAGACTTTCCAAAAATACAGGCGGTTTTTACGCCGCTTTCCGCTATCGCTTTTAAACTGAAATCTTTGGAAGGCGTTATGCCTTTGCGGCGCGTAGAACCGAAAGCTGCAAGCTTAGAATTTTTTAAAACAAGTTTTTTTGCCTGTTTAAAAAATTCTTCGTCTTTAGGGTTAGAGCCCGGCCAGCCGCCTTCAATATAAGAGATGCCGAAAGCGTCTAAAGCTTTGGCGATTTTAAGCTTATCTTCAACCGTAAAAGATATGCCGGCCTGTTGAGAGCCGTCTCTTAAAGTAGTGTCAAAAATGCGTATTTGTTTCATTTTATTATTACCATTCTTCAGCTATTACCGCGTCGGTATCTGCAGCGCATATAAGCCAGCGCGGCAGGTTTACGTTTAATCCCGAATTTGCCGGCCAAAACTGGTAAACAACAATGTTTTGGCTTTGCGAATAAGCTCCGGCTTCAATTGCTCCGGGATAACGCGCGGAATACGTAGTTTTTGCTTTTATAAAATATCTGTTGCTTCTTGAATCGATAGTTAAAGTTTCGTCGTAATCGACCCAAGAAGGCACATCGTAATATTCTCCGTAACGCGCGTAATAAACTCTTTGCGCCGATAAAATTGAACCGGTAAGAACTTTTGCCTCAGAAAGCCTGACTTTCTCTATAAAGCCTTTGTATATGGGCATGCAAATAACCGTTAAAACTCCTATAATGACTAATGTTACCGCAAATTCCACCAAGGTAAAGCCGGCCTGATTTTTCATAAGATTCTCTTCGCTTTATCAGCTGTCGAATCGGACGCGCGGCAGTTTAAACGGCGCCCGGCTGATTATGATTTTTTAGAAAGTTTAAAGCCTTTATGGAGTTCTTCGACGGCTTTTGCCATATCGGCTTCGTCAACAATGCACGAAATTTTAATTTCGCTTGTAGAAATCATTTCGATATTGATGCCTTTTTTTGACAATATGTCAAACATCCGCGCGGCTACCCCCGCATTGCTTCGCATTCCTATTCCTACGACGGAAACTTTTGCGACGTGTTCGTCGCAAATAACATTTAAAGCTTTGAGTTCTGAGGCTATTTTGTCAAGTTCTATATGCGTTTTTTTCATGTCGCTTTTGCTTACGGTAAAAGAAATGTCGTTCTTTTTATCAACCGCTGCCGACTGAATTATCATATCGACGTTTACGCCGATTTTTGCAAGCCGGCCGAAAATTTTTGCGGCTACCCCGGGAGTATCGGGCAAATCTATTATTGTGAATTTTACCTGATTTTTATCAAAAGTAACGCCGGACACCAATAATGCTTCCATCTTTTGCCTCCCGATTTTTTCTTCGCTCGTTATATAAGTTCCTTCATTTTGGCTGAAAGAACTTCTTGAATGTATTACTACGCCGAATTTTTTGGCGACTTCAACGCTTCTGGCCTGCAAAACCTGCGCGCCAGAACCCGCCATTTCAAGCATCTCGTCGTATGAAAGATAATCTATTTTTCTTGCGTCTTTTACAACTCTTGGATCGGCGGTAAAAACGCCTTCCACATCGGAATATATTTCGCAAAAATCCGCTTCTAAAGACGCCGCTAAAGCGACGGCCGTTAAATCAGAACCGCCTCTGCCCAAAGTCGTTATGTCGCCTTTAGGGTTTAAAGCCTGAAAACCGGCCACTATGACTATATTGTTTTTTGCAAGATACTGTTTAATTTTTTTCGGATTTATTTTTTTTATGCGCGCGCGGGTGTGGTCTGCGTCGGCGGAAATCCCCGCCTGCGGACCGGTAAGCGAAATTACTTTTTCGCCGACCGCGTCGATTGCCATGGCAAGAAGAGAAATTGAAATCATTTCGCCTGTGGCAAGAAGCATGTCCATTTCTCTTGCGGGGGGATTAGAAGTAATTTTGTCGGCCATTTCAAGCAAATCGTCCGTAGTGTCTCCGGGCGCGGAAACCACTACGACCACTTTGTCGCCGGATTTCTTTTTAGCGATTATTTTGTTGGCTGCATGCTTCATTTTATCGGCGTCAGCTACCGACGAACCGCCGAATTTCATAACTACAAGCGCCATTTCTTTTTCTCCTTTTTCATATAAAGGTAACGCAATCCTTTTCAAATTTCGTATGTAATTTTATTATTATATAAAATTATAATGAAAAATAGAAAAAAGGATGAGTCAAATTCATAAACGGGTTAACAGCAAACACGCGGCGGATATTTTTTGGTATTTTGGCGGCATTTAAAGTTTCAATCTGATTTATTTGTAATAATATAAATAAGATGTAAAAAGATTTTTTTAGCAAACATGAATCACCCGATAAAAACACTCGA
>JAISRM010000192.1 GCA_031273645.1 Endomicrobium sp. | reverse complement strand
AAGGTTATACTTTATTCCCAAATTTTCTTTTTTTGCAATTTTAAAACTTAAGAGAGGTCTATTCATCAAACTCAGGGCTTTAAGATTATACTTTATCGCTCACTTTCTACAACGGTAAGAAAAAGATTTACAACTCCCATCCCTCTCTCTCTTAAAAAGCAAAACATTGATTCCCTCTTTCGCGGGAATTGATGACAGCAAGCGCTTCCATATTTATTTTTTGTTTCTGTTGTTTTTGTCATCCCCGAAATTGTTAATATTTTTTCCCCAAGCAGCCTGCGCCAAAATGTTTCTATCAGGCGGGGCAGACTTCGTCTGAGATTGACAGCCCGTTCTGTTTTGTTTAGCTTGTCATTCCTGTGTTTTTAATATTCTTTCTTCCCAAGCAGCCTGACTCGAGTGTTTTTATCGGGTGGGAATCCATGTTAATCCGTTAATCTATCAACACCGTCATGTAACTTGGATTCACTCTTTCGATATAATTACAACGAGAGGCGGCGACTGCGTTCAGCGGGTTGATTGTTGACCAAGATAAATACAATCTATTGCGAATTGCGAATCTAAGATTGAAATAACTATTGAACTTTCGGACGATAAAATAATATCATATTATTCCTGATACACTGAGTAAAAATAATTATGGAAAGAACAGATATCAAAATAATAAAGCAGCGCGCTGAAGATTTTTTTAATATGCCCGTATCGCAGCTTTTTTAAGATGTTAAAGTTAAAAAATTGAATTTACTTATGCAAAATAAAAAAATTTTAATTATTCCAAGGGCGCATATCGGCGATTTTATATGGGTTACTTCCGCCGTGGCGCTTATAAAAAAACAAGAACCGTCAGTTGCAATAACAGTTATTATTCCTAAAAATTTAATTGAATTTGTAAAAAATAATCCGATTTTTAATAACTGTTATGTCTATGACAATGCTCTTTTTGAATCATCTAATATTTACATAAAAATTTTTTATAGATTTTTTTTATTTTTTAAATCTATTTTCATTTTGCGCAAAAACACTTTTGATGTATGTTTTTTATTTAGTCCTTTTGAGTTATTTATCAAATTATCATTATTTTTAAAAATCAAAAAATTAGTTTATTCCATATATGAATGTTGCGGATACAACGTTGTAAGCAGAGAAAAACAAATTCTAACAAAATTTGCCAAACAATCTATATTGTCGCCGGTAGAGACACACAAAGAAGCAGACTTTATTCACTATTCTGAAAGATTTCAGATATTAGTAAGAGCTTATTTTGGCACTTCAAATATTTCTTTACCCGTTATACCAAATTTAAAAAGTTCATATGTAAAATCGCCGTCAAAAACGCCAAAAAAAATAGCTGTATGCATGCAGGGAATAAAAACTGCAAAAAATAAATGGCCGGCGCAATATTTTGCAGAAACTATTAAAAAAATATCTGAAACTTTTGACGTTGAATTTTTTATTGTAGGCGGCAAAGAGCAAGCCGATTATGCCGATGAATTTATCTTAACGCTTCACGGCATTAAAATAATTAATATGTGCGGAAAAACTTCCCTTCTTGAATTAAAAGATTTCTTTACAAAGATTGATTTATTGATTTCCGTCGATACAGGACTATCCCATATTGCCGCCTTAACAAAATTAAAAATGATAACGTTTTTTGGTATGACTGCGCCAAATGCATCAATACCGATGTCGCCAAATAATATATCTTTTTATACAGGCATTGAATGTTCGCCTTGCATGTATGCCTTAGCTTTTGAGAAAAAGAAATGCCCTTACGGCGATAATCCAAAATGTATGGAAATGATTAAACCACAAGAAGTTATACAAGCTGCTATTAAAATTTTGGAGCAAAAATGATGACTGTTTGCGCAGTAATTGTTTCTTACAATTGCGATAAAATTTTCAGATGTTACGAATCTGTAAAAGAACAGGCTGATTTTATTGTTATTGTCGATAATGCCACTTCAGATGCTTCTATAATTGCAAAATTACAATCTCTCGCCAATACAGACGCAAAATTAAAACTTATTTTAAGCCTGCAAAATTTGGGTATTGCATGGGCTTTAAATAAAGGCGTTGCTTATGCTAAAGAACGCCAATGCGATTGGCTTTTAACTCTTGACCAAGACAGCCAGCTTCCGCCGCAAACAGTTGCAAATATGCTAAAATTCTACTCTGCCCTTCCTAATGAAAAAAAAGAAACAGCCGCAGTATTAGGCTGCAAATATATTGAACGCGGTTTTTTAGTCAATAATATGCAAGATTTAACCCAATGGGACGCAGAAAGCGAACCGTTTAAAGAAAATAATTTAATGGTAACTTCCGGCAATTTTGTAAAAATGCCGGTATTTGAAAAAACAGGGCTGTTTGAAGAAAAACTTTTTATTGACTATGTAGATATAGAATTTTATTACAGAGTTTTAAAAGCAGGTTTTAAAAATTATGAAGCGCAAAATGTTTTTATTTTGCACGAGTTTGGAAATTCGCAAAAAAAGTTGGGCTTTCACATAACAAACCAGCCGCCTTTCAGACGATACTATATAGCGCGCAACGGCTTTTATTTCTTTAAGGAATTTTTATTTATCTACCCCTGCAGAGCCTTAAGAGTGCTTTTTGGCGCAACATTAGGCGGCGCGGCAAAAATCTTATTATTTGAAAAAGATAAACTTAAAAAATTCAAATACATTTTACGCGGTCTCAAAGACGCCCTATCAGGCAAATACGGAAAATTATAAACGCCAAACAGCCTTCGGCTGTTTTATAAAAACAGACGAAGGCTGTAAAGAAATAATGTTAGAGACTATATTAATATTAAAAATGGATTCCCGTTTTCACGGGAATGACAGCGGCGGCTATTCCCATTTTCTCTGGGTTGATTGTTGTTTATAGTTTTTTAGCGGAATGTTTAAAAGCGCATTTTATTGCAAAACGGAAAAATCGATGAAAGCGTCGAATATGTTTTTGATTGAATTTAAGACGGCAAATCTGTTTTTCTTTATATTTTCGTCTTTATCCATTACCATGACTTTCTCAAAAAAAGAATCTATTGCAGGTTTTATCTCAAGCGCTTTATCAAAAATTAACGGGTATTCGTTTGACGACAAATATTTGTCAACGTCGGTTTTAACGCTTTGTGTCAAAGAGTATAAAGTTTTTTCGGCGTCTTCTAAAAGCAAATCTTGGCTTACCTGCGCGGGTATGATTATATTTTGCCTGCCCGCCTGAGATATTATATTGTTAATTCTCTTAAACACCATAGCAACTTGCGCAAAATCGCCTTTTGTTTTAGCGTTTTTTAAAGCGGCAAGCTTAGGAAAAAGATTCCCCAAATTTTTAAGTCCGGAAACTTTTAAAATATCCGTAACGGATTTTACTTCGTCTGAAACAAAGCCCTGCAACTCAAGCAGACTTTCAATTCTTTGTATAAGAAAAGTTTCTATTCTTTGCTGCGCCTGCGCGAATTTCGGATTGCTTTTTACTTTATCAGGCATTAATGAAAAAGATTTTTCAATAACTCCCGAAATTTCCGCCGACGGAAATTTTTCAACTATCATCCTTACAAGACCTATAGCGGCGCGCCTTAAACCGTACGGGTCAGCCGAACCCGAAGGCTCAAGACCTATGGCAAAATTTGCCGCCAATGTGTCTATTTTATCAGCTATAGAAATTACGAGAGCCGTTTGATTTTGCGGCAATTTGCCTCCGGCGCTTAAAGGATAATAATGCTGTTCTATAGCTTGGGAAACATCTGTTGGTTCTCCGGCTTTTTGAGCGTAAATTCTGCCCATAATGCCCTGAAGTTCGCCGTATTCAAAAACCATTTCGCTTACCAAATCTGCCTTTGACAACAACACGGCTCTCTCTAAAATTGCCGCATTAAGATTTGCGCTAAAAACTTCATTAATAAAAGAAGCCAATATTTTTACGCGTTCGTTTTTTTCATATACGGTGCCGATGTCTTTATGAAAAACAACGCCTTTAAGTTTTTCAACATTTCCTTCAAGACCTTTTTTTAAATCGTTTTTATAAAAAAATTCGGCGTCCGACAATCGCGCCGAAACTACTTTTTCATATCCCTCGCGCGCTATTTCAAGATACTGCGAAGTTCCGTTTTTGACATCGACAAAATGATTTGAAAACGTCCCGTTTTTATCTAAAACGGCAAAACATTTTTGGCTTTTCTTTATGCAAACCGTAAGAGCTTCAAAAGGAAGCTCAAGATACTTTGCGTCAAACCCGCATAATACCGCCGAGGGATACTCCGCAAGATAATTTACTTCGTCAACAAGTCCGTCGTCTTCTATAACGCTTCCTATGCTTTTAACGGATTCGTCTATCGACGCTTTTAGGGCGGTCTTCCTTTCATCTTGATCTGCTATGACGGATTTATTCTTAAGTTTTACAAGATAGTTTTGCGGCAAATCTATTATTATTTTATTTTTATCGACGGCATGAAGCCCTATTGTCCAATTTGAAGATTTTACGCCGGCTATTGTGAATTTTATAATTTTCCCGCCGTAAAGAGCTATTATATTTCTGACGGGTCTTGCAAATTTAAAACCGCTTTCTTCCCAAACCATCGTTTTTGGAAAATAAATATTTTTTATTATTTCAGGAAAAATAAAGGAAAGCAGTTTTTCTGTTTTTTCGCCTTTTGCCGTCTTAACAAAACAAAGACGTTCCCCTTTATCTGTATTTTTTACTAAAAGCTGCTCAGGATTAACTCCGAATTTTTGGGCAAATCCGACGGCAGCCTGCGTCCAAAGACCGTTTGCGTCTTTTGCGGCTTTTAAAGCCGGTCCTAAAAGTTCTTCTTGCGCGTCTTTGCTTTTTGACGACAGTTTATTAACGTATAAAACAAGTCTTCTGGGCGTAGCGTAAGTTTTAATCGACAAAAAATCTAATCCGTAATTTTTAAAATATTTTTCGGAGAGTTCCCGAATCTGCTTTAAAGCCGGTTCTATATATGAATACGGAATTTCTTCTGTTCCTATTTCAAGCAAAGCGTCGTTAGTTTGTTGTGTCATATTTTCACCCTTTTTATTTCATTCTTAAAATCTATCCTATCGTCTTCAAATAAGTTTCAGCGACGAGCTTGGCTATCGTTCTTACCCTTAAAACATAAGCCACGCGCTCTGAAACCGATATAGCTCCTCTTGCCTGAAGCAGATTAAATAAATGCGAACATTTCATAACGGCGTCGTAAGCCGGCAAAGGCAGGTTTTCTGCAGAAAGTTTTACAGCTTCTTTTTCCCAATCGTTAAAATGTCTTTTTAGCATTTCGGTGTCGGCTTTTTCAAAATTATATGCCGACCATTCTTTTTCGTCTTGAAGATGAACGTCGCCGTAAGTAACGCCGTCTGTCCACTCTAAATCGTAAACGTTATTTTTCTTTTGCGCATACATCGCAAGCCTTTCTGTGCCGTAAGTTATTTCTACCGATATGGGATTTAAATTTATTCCGCCGACCTGCTGAAAATATGTAAACTGCGTGGCTTCCATGCCGTCTATCCAAACTTCCCAGCCAAGCCCCCACGCGCCCAAAGTCGGCGATTCCCAATCGTCTTCAACAAACCTTATATCGTGTTTTTTAGGGTCAAGCCCGATAGCTTTCAGACTTTCAAGATAAAGCTGCTGAATGTCTGCGGGAGCAGGTTTCATTATTACCTGAAACTGATAATAATGCTGAAGTCTGTTGGGATTTTCTCCGTATCTTCCGTCGGTTGGTCTTCTTGAGGGTTCAACATAGGCGACATTCCACGCTTTTGGTCCCAAAGCCCGCAAAAAAGTGGCCGGATTAAAAGTTCCGGCGCCTTTTTCTAAATCGTAAGGCTGCCATATAAGGCACCCTTTTTTAGCCCAAAATTTGTGCAATGCCATAATGATGTCTTGAAAGTTCATGTCTTCTCCGTTATCAATTTGCTTTTGAATTATTTTAGCAAAAAACTATCTTTTTTGTCCGTCAACAGCCGCTTTTACTTTTTGATAATATTTAACGTAAGCCTCATCTTTTGAATTTAAGTTTATAAGTTTATCTGCAAGATTATAAGCTTCGTTGATATCTCCCGTAACAAAATATATTTGGCTTAAATTATACAGAGCTTCTTCGTTATAAGCGTTTAACTGCAGAGCTTTTTGAAAAAACGGAACAGATTTTAAATACTCTTTTTTAAGCAGATACGCGCGTCCTATATTATTGTAATTTAAAGAATTAGCGGGATTTAGTTCTATAGCTTTCAAAAAAAATTCAATAGCTTTATCGTAAAACCCGTTATCGACGTAAAACATGGCGACGTTTGCATTTACAAAAGAAGAATTTGGCGAGTCGATAAGCGCGTTTTGCCAAAATATTTCTCTATTTTTAAATTTTTCCGTTTGAAAAAAAGAAGCTCCAAAAAACAAGAAAAATAAAATAAAAAACACGCCCCGCGCAAATAAAACAGACGCCGCTTTTTGCCTAAACAACGACATTAAAACGCCTGCGGTTTCAATATACATTATAATTATTCCGACGGCGGGAAGATAAACTCTGTGTGAAAAATATATGTTTTGCGGAAGAACAAACGTGGGTATCAAAAATACAAAAAACCAAATCAATCCAAATACTATTACGGGCTTTCTGATCTGCTTCAACAAAAACGCGCAGACAAGCGGCGCGCATAAAACTACAAAAAATGAGACAAATGAAAACGCATCTATATTTAAATATTGCGGTATAATGTTTAAGCGCGAAGGGTTTATAATAAAATCACAATACTGCAATACAGACGGCATTGCATTATAAATGTATTTGATTGAATCAATTAACGATATGTTTAATTGCGTATTCTTTAAGGCTTCATGCCTTAAGAGAGCATAAATTATTGAGACAAGCAAAGCTGCAAAAACAATCCCCTTAAGCCGCGTTTTAGCGTTTTTTGCATAAAAAATAAATCTCTGCGCAGCAAGCTGCGCGGTATCAGCGATTAACTTATTTTTTAAACTTGGATTCCCGTTTTCACGGGAACAGCCAAGTTGCTGTCTGCAGCTTGCGGAGTATATGGCAATAATAAAAATCATTAAGGGTTCTATTACAATCAGCCCGACGGCCGTTTCTTTTGTAAACATTGAAAACAACAGCGCAGAGCCGTGCAAAACCAGCCAATAAAGACGACCTGTATTTAAATATTTGACAACCGAAATTAAAGACAGAATTACAAAAACGGCAAGAAGAGTATCGTTTCTGCCGGGTATCCACGCCACAGCCTGAACAAAAGCCGGGCAAACTGCAAACAAAATGCAAAATGCAAAAACTATTTTTTCATTAAACCCAAGCTCTCTCAAAAGAAAAAATATAAGAAAAACCGCAAATAAGCAAAGCAGCAGATCGGTAAAGCGGTAAACAGCAGGATTTGCCCCGCCTGCAACAGCGTCTATGGCAAAAGACAGCATAAGAAGCGGCCTGTAATATTTATCCGTTTTAACGTCAAAAACCGATTTATAAAAATAAGACGGTATAATTTTATAATCTTTTAATGTTTCTATTCTGTCAATTATTAAAACGTCGTCGTCTAAATAAACGAAATCGTATTTCAGCATTTTTCCGTATAAAGCAAAAACGACAATAATTAAAATGCAAATAAAAGAAAACTTTAGGTTATTTTTAAAAAAATTTAAAATTGCCGTCATAATTTTTATTTCCTGTTTTATTAAGCGGTTAACTGACTTTTTAAACGTGAATTCTGTCATTCCCATGAAAATGGAAATCCAAGTTTGTTCCTTGTTGTCATTCCCATGAAAATGGGAATCCATGTTTGCTAAAAAATTCTGTCAGACGAAGTCTGTTTACATTGCGTTTTTAAAAGCAATAATGTCAGAAACTATATTAATATTAAACGTGGATTCCCGCTTTTGCGGGAATGACAACACTGACGAAGTCTGTCCCACCCGATAGAGACACTCGAGTACAGGTTGCAAAATATTAAAAACGCGGGAATAACAAAAACACTCGCCGACATTCATAACTTCTTCATCTGTCAATTACGCGTCTTTGTCTGTCTCATACAAACAGGCGCAGCCTGTGTCTGTCATTCCCATGAAAATGGGAATCCATGTTTGCTAAAAAATTCTGTCAGACGAAGTCTGGTTACATTGCGTTTTTAAAAGCAATAATGTCAGAAACTATATTAATATTAAACGTGGATTCCCGCTTTCGCGGGAATGACAAAAAGGGCGCTTTCATAAAACGCTATTGGCTTATTCTTAATCTGTAAAAAGGATTAAATTTATCGGCTTCTTGCGCAAGTTTAAGATATTTTAAAAATTGTTCTCTGTCGCCTGAAATTCTGTACAAATAGGCGATATCAAATTTAATCTGCGCAGAATGCCGATAATATTTTTCGGCTTCCAAAGCGTATTGTTTTGCGGCTTTAAGATGGCTTTGCCAATCTTTGCCCTTCTCTTCAGCAAGCCCTCTTTCAATTTCATAAAAGTTAAACAAATAATCCGGATTTTTTGAATCATACTGCAAAGCTTTTAAATAATTTCCTTGTCGGTAATAATTATACGCTATAACGGGATTAAAAAAAACGTAAATAAAAAATACCGCAGGAACAAAAATAACAAAACCGACGGCTTTTAATTTTGAATCTTGCGCGGCTGCATTGCAGGCTATTGCAGCCATTATAAAAAATACCAATGCGTTTGCCGGAATAAAGAAACTGTAATCGCACATATTCAAAAACATAAACGCAGTTACTCCGACGGCAGATGCGCGGATATAAACTGAATCAGGCGCGCTGTTTTTGAAAGAAACTATTGCGCGTTTAGCCGCAGCAAAAGCAAAAACCGCAAAAGACAATATTCCAAAAATGCCGGTTTCTGCAAGAAGCTGAAGCGCTATATTATGAGCAAAAAGAGTGTTTAGCGATGCTTCCGGTCTATATGCTAAAAATAATGCGGAAAAATTGCCAAATCCCACTCCAAACAAAGAGCTGTCTTTAAACATCAAAAATGCTGTTTTCTGCCATATCAATCTGTCTGAAAAACTATCCCAGCCGGCTTTCACGTAAAAAGCATAAATAACGCCCGCTATAAATACCGACGATACTAAAATAAAAAATGCTCTAAAAAACTTAACGTTTTTAAAACTTATAAAGTAAAAGAGCGTTACGGCATAGGCTATTACCGAAGCGGCGCGCGCCTTCGTTAAAATAATCGCCGTAAAAATAATAAACGCCGCCAAAAGAAAAAGCGGAAAATATTGATTTTCTCTTGAAAAAGCAAAACAAAGAGGATATATGAGAAGAAGAAAACCTGCGGCCGTATTTATATTTAACATGGCTTGGTTTGACGTCGCTGAAAAATCTGAAAAACGCTGCACAAACAAAAGAAAAGAAATCCAAAGCCCTATTATTATAAAAGTTGCAACAAGATTTTCCTTTGTTCTTTTCTTGGAATAAGAAACTATAAAAAAAGCCAAGACGGCGTTTATTAAAACTAAAGACGAGGTTCTTACATTAGTTTGGAAATCCGCGCCGGTATAAGAGAGGAAAACGGCGGCCAAAGGCAAAAAAGCAAGAAACAAAGAATGGGGCCGTAAAGATTTTTTAACAAAAAGATATGAAAAAGATAAAGCTAAAACGGTAAAACATATAAACTGGGCGTTAAGAGAAAATACAAAACCGCTGCCGAAAGAAACTGCTACAACAAAAAGCGCGCAGTAAAAAGACAAATCATTTTTTTTAAGTTCAGCGGCGGTTTTATTAAATAGTTGCGGCATTTAAATCTCGTTTTGGCCGGGAATGCTTTTTGCTTTAAGCATATCTATAAAAGAATCTGCGCTCATTACGCCGAGATCTTTATTTCCTCTGGCTCTGACGGCAACGGAAAGCGATTCTTTTTCTTTATTGCCGACAACTGCAATGTAGGGTATTTTTGCAATTGCATTTTCTCTTATTTTATGTCCTATTTTTTCATTTCTGTCGTCAAAAACGGCTCTTATCCCGTTCTTTTTTAATTTGGCAAGAAGTTCTTTGCAGTAATCGAGCTGCTCTTCGTTTATGTTTGCCAAAGCGACCTGAACCGGAGAAAGCCACAAAGGAAGCAAACCGGCATAATGTTCAAGCAAAACGCCTATAAATCTTTCAAGAGAACCCATTAAAGCGCGGTGAATCATATAAGGTCTTGCTTTTTTTCCCGAAGAATCAATATATGAAATGTCAAAACGTTCGGGCAAATTAAAATCAAATTGTATAGTTGAACACTGCCACAATCTTCCTATGGCGTCTTTTATTTTTATATCGATTTTAGGACCGTAAAAAGCGCCGCCGCCTTCGTCTATTTCGTATTGATACCCCGTCTTTTCTAAAGCGTGTTTTATTGAATCCTGAGCTTTTTCCCAGTCGGCCGGTTCTCCGACGTATTTATTTTCGGGGCGCGTGGCAAGATATATTTTGTAATCGTTAAATCCGAAAGTTTTAAGCATATCGACGGCCATATTAAAAACTCTAAGCAT
This sequence comes from Endomicrobium sp., assembly GCA_031273645.1. Taxonomy (GTDB): domain Bacteria; phylum Elusimicrobiota; class Endomicrobiia; order Endomicrobiales; family Endomicrobiaceae; genus JAISLV01. The sequence goes on along the minus strand of JAISRM010000192.1, from coordinate 412 downwards.
TTCTTCTTCAAGCTGCTGCGGCGAGACAATAACGTGTCCGTCGTCTTGCGTAAAGCCTCTGACTCTTAAAAGACCGTGCAGAACTCCGGATTTTTCAAATCTGTAAACCGTGCCAAGCTCCGCATATCTTACCGGCAACTCTCTGTATGAACGAAGTTTTGTTTTATATACCATCAAATGCATAGGGCAGTTCATGGGTTTTACGCGGTAAGGGTTTCCTTCTATTTCAATTGCGCCGTACATGTTTTCAGAATAGGTCTGCAAATGTCCGCTTATTCTGAAAAGTTCTTCGCTTGAAATATGAGGCGTAAGAAGCAAATCGTAATCGTTTTCAAGATGAAGTTGTTTCCAGTAATTTTCAATAATATTTCTTAATAATGCTCCCTTAGGGTGCCATAAAACAAGACCGCCG
>JAISRM010000169.1 GCA_031273645.1 Endomicrobium sp. | reverse complement strand
AAAGTTGAAAATTCTATTATCCTGATATTTGTTTTAAGACCTATTTTTTTTAACTGCTCCTGTATAATCTGCGCGGACAGTTCCCTTTGCTTATTGCCTTGATTTGTAGTTATTGTAAACTCAAAAGGTTTTCCTTCATATTCAAGCCAGCCGTCGTTATTTATGTCGGAAAACCCGAGTTCTTTAAGCATATCGGAGGCTTTTTGCGGCAGATATTGGCATGCGGGCAAATCTTTTTTATAAGCCCAGCTTTGAGGAGGATAAGGTCCCGAAGCTTCTTTTCCCGTTCCAAGCAATACTCCGTCGATAATATCTTTCTTATTTATCGCAAATTGAACCGCTTTTCTGAAATTCTTATCGCCGAAAGGTTTTCTGTTCATATTAAAGCCGAGATAAGTAAAAGCAAAAGCCGAATCCCTGTGCTTATTGTAATTTTTAAAAAAACTGTCGTAGGCATTCCATTGATCCGGCGAAAGACCCGCAGAATCAATAGAGCCGCTTCTAAGTTCGAGAAAATGCACGGACTGATCAGGAATAATTCTGATAATATATTTTGAAATATACGGTCTGCCTTCAAAATAATCTGGGTTTGCCGCAAGAACTATTTTTTGGTCTGTCGTCCAGCTTTCAAATTTATAAGGACCTGTTCCGATTGGCTTCCTGTTTGCCGGCGCCGTATTTATATCAAGCCCTTCAAAAACGTGCTTTGGTATAATCGGCATTCCCCAGCTTTCAAGATTTGGAGCAAAAGCCTCAGAATAAACCGCTTTGACCGTATAATCGTCGATGATAATCATTTCTTTAACGGAAGTAAAGCTTGAAGAATAAGGCGTTTTCGTATTTGAATCGACAAGAACGTCGTAAGTAAATTTTACGTCTTTGGCGGTAAAAGGCTTGCCGTCGTGCCATTTAACGTTTTTTCTCAGATGAAAAACTATTTCAAGCCCGTCTTTAAGAACTTCAAAACTCTCGGCGAGATCTCCTGCAAGTTCAAGATTTTCATCGTATTTGATAAGCCCGTTAAAAAGTTTTGAAACGGCCGCTCCCGAAGCAGTGTCGCTTGCAAGAATCGGATTCAAATACGACGCGTCGCTCTGAGACGCCATAATAAAAGCGTCGCCGTAAACGGGAGTTTCCTGCAAAACGTCATCAGAGCCAAAATCCGTTTTTTGAGGCGAACAAGAAAACAAAAAAAACGGCATAACAAGCATTGCCGTTAAAAGAAACTTTTTATGCAAAGTTTTTACAGCTGAAAACTTTATGATAATCCGGCCGGACTCGCGCCTTATAATTTTGGCTGTCTGCATTTAACTCTCTGTTGTAGGGCGGCTTTTACCTGCCGGCCAAAAGGTTTGCGCTTTCGTCGGGATTTATAATCAAAGTAAGCGCTTTTTGTGAAAAAATTCTGTTAGCCGCATCGTAAATGTCTTTAGTCGTTATTTTATCTATGTCGGCAAGATATTCGTCGTCATATTTATAGCCCTGTCCCGTCAGCTCTCTCCACGCATAGTAATACGATTGTCTGTTTACGGTCTGTCTGTCCATAACATACATGCCTTTTATATAAGCCTTTATGTCGGAAAGTTCCTGTTGGCTTATTTCATTTGAACGCAAATCGTTTAAAATTTCGTCCATCTTTTTTAAAGTAAGATCTATATTTTTCTTATCAAGACCGATATAGATTACAAAGAAGCTGCTTTCAACTCTGGACGGATATATCGCGCTTGTCTCATAGGCAAGCCCGAGCTTTTCCCTAAGTTCCGTAAACAAACGGCTTGTCATTCTGCCGCCTAAAACCGCGCCCGTTACTTTTAAAGCGACAAAATCTTTTTGATTGATCGCCGGAGCTGCAAAACCTTTAAAAATATAAGCCTGATTAAATTTCCCTTTTAAAACCGTATCGCCGTAAGGGATTTTTGCGTTTGCGCTAAAAGAGGGTTTTTCAAACTTTTTGCCCGTCTTAATATCTGCAAAATATTTGTTCAGGTTTTCTTTCACCGTTTTTGCGTCGATATTTCCGGAAATGGAAATTATTATGTTTGAAGCGTTGTAAGAATACGAATGCCACTCTTTAAGATCGGCCGGCGTAATTAACTCAACGCTTTCTTCTTTGCCGAGAACAGGATTTGAATACGGAGAGCCGGCGTAAAAGAGTTCTATAAAGTTATCGGAAGCGGTGTTAAAAATGGAATCTTTTCTCGACTTTAACACAGCGCATATGTCGTTTTTTTCAAACTTGAGAGTTTGTTCGTCAAAAGACGGGTTTATTAAAACGTCGGAAAGAATTTCGCAGGCTTTTTGAAAATATTCCGATAAAAACGACATGTTAAGACCGGCTATATCGTAATCGGCGTCGGCAGAAAGCTCTGCTCCGATATTGTCTATGTCGGCTGCAAGAACTTCGTTTGAACGCGACAGCGTGGCCTTGCTCATCAGTTTTACCGTCATATACGATATTCCTGCATTTGAAGGATTCTCGCATATTACCGATACGGGAGTATATACTTTTACGCTGACGACTTTTATGCCGTCGGTTTTGTTAAACAGCACTTTTACGCCGTTGTTTAAATTAAAAACTTCCATTTCGCCTCCGAAAGAATTTTGAGTAAATAAAAATGCCGCAGCAAAAACGGCAAACAATATTTTTAACGGCGCTTTTGAGATTTTTCTAAAGCTGCTCTGACGCGCCGCAGCATTACATTTTTTCATTTATTTGCGTCCTTTGGCAAAAGAGCCGCGTTTACGATTTTGCCTCTTGAATAATATTTCACAAAGAAATCGCGCACGTCTTGGGTTGTAAGCGACTGTATTTTCTTCATATATTCTTCAACTGCCTCCGGACGTTTCATTAAATTCCAGTATCCGTAAAAATATCCGATGTCGGAAGGTTTTTCAAAAGCAAAACTCCAATTTGTTTTCATAGAAAGCTTTGCTCTTGCAAGCTCGTCCGGATTTACTCCGTTTTGAACTATATCGTCTATCTGTTTTATTATCTCTTCTTTGATCGCGTCGAGATTTTTAGGGTCAAACGCAGACGAAATGTATAAAATTCCATTCCCCGTGCAGGTCATAAAAGAAGAACCTATAGAAACAACAAGCTGTTTTTCTTCTTTTAAAATTCTGTACAGCCTTGAAGATTTTCCACCGCCTAAAATGCAGGCTGCAAGATCAGCCGTAAAAATATCGTCGGATTCTATTACCGGCCCGAGAAATCCGGAAAACAGATAGCCTATTTCAACGTTTCCTTTATCAGTAATGTCTTTAGCGCCGCTTAAGTCTTCTCTTACTTTCGGATCGGCCGGCGGAGCTTTCTTTTCAAATTTTCCAAAAGTTTCTGAAATTAAAGAGCTTACCTCTCCTTCGTCAAAATTTCCGGCGACCACAACAACCATTTTTTCAGGAACATAATGGGCGCTGTAATAAGCGTATATTTCGTCCCTTGAAACGTTTGCGATAATATCGGACGTTCCTATAACGCTGTTTTTTAAAGCGCTTGTGGGATATATGTTTTCCATAAATTTTTCGTCTAAAACCGACATGGGATTATCAAAATGACGCTGTATTTCTTCAATTACCACTTTTCTTTCCCTGTCTATGTCGTCCTTTGGGAAAAGAGGATTTTGCATGGTGTCGGCAAGCATTTTAACGGCTTGTCCCGCGCCGTCTTTTTGCACGTTGATGTAATAAGCCGTGTATTCGTTTGAAGTCATGGCGTTAATATACCCGCCCATATTTTCAACCTTGCGGCTAAGTTCGTCTCCCGGATAATTTTTGCTTCCTTTAAACATAAGATGTTCAAGAAAATGAGACAATCCCGCCTGCGAAGGTTTCTCGTCTATGGCGCCCGCCCGGACAAAAACATATACCGAAGAAACAAGGCTGTTTTTGTCGTTTATGAGAATGCTTCTGAGTCCGTTTTCATAATTCACGGTTTTTGCTCCTTTTGTAATACAGCCGCATGTAAAAAACAACAATGCCGCCGCAAACAATAACGCTTTATTATTTTTTTTCATTATACGCTCTCCCTATATTGCGCCGCGCTCATTGCTTTTAAATTATTCTAATGTGAATGTATCGCCAACAACTTTTATACGCGCAATCAAAAGAATAAACAATGTATCTGATACGCCTTGCAGCTTAATCATGATTATTATATTTCCTTTGCATTTTCAAGAATATCAATTTACATATTATACGATATTTTTAATATTTTAAAATAATTCCCCGCATAGATCGCGAATATTACCGACATCATGTATGAAAATCATGTTTTAAATGAACATCTGAACAAGCAAGCTGCGGGATATATGTTAACAATAAAGCGCCGACAGGCATGGTATTTGAATTTTAAAATTCGTCTTGAACATGTTAGCCTTGCCAAAATGCATTTTTTTTGCAAGGGAAACATCTTAAAATTTAAACAATAGGACGTTTAACAATGGATTTCACTACGAAGTCAAAACCTAAATTATGCGCTATGGCTGTAAGGTTAGTAAATGACGGATTGCTGTTTTTACTTAATATCCTGTAAATGTTAGGTCTTTTCATTTTTGTTTTCTCTGAAAGCATCGCAGTTTTCTTCTCGGCAATGGCAATAACTTTTAAATGTTCCAAAAAAATCTGCAAATCTTTAGTTTCGTTATATTCTTTAATTACTCTCTTTTTAAAAGCCGCTATTCTTTTAGGGGTTTGGGCTAAGAATTTTGCAAAATGAGAATCATAATCCTCTGCCATAATTTTCACATCTTTCAATTCTATTTTTTTATTTTTCATATTCTCCCCTTTGACTTCAAGATTTTCTTTATTTCCTTTGCTTGCGCGATGTCTATTTGCTGTTGTTTCTGATTGCCGCTTTTTGTGCCGCCGGAAATTAAAAGCAATATCGCTTTGTTATCTAAAATTGCAAAATATATCCTATATCCTTTTTGATAGTTTATACTCAGCTCCTGCACCCCTTCGCCGACAGATTTGCAATTTGAAAAATTTCCAGCCAAAACTCTGTGTATATAAATATCAACTTCATATCTGATATTGTCTGCTTGTTTTTCAATCCACTTTGTAAAAATTGAAGTTTGTTTTTTTATCATACCCTATCCTTTTTTACAATATAACTTTATCTTATATGATAATTTTTGTCAAGGCTTTTTATTTTAAACGACATCTGCCGCGATGTCATGTATGAAAATCATGTTTTAAATGAACATACGAACAACAAGTATATTCGCATAGTATTTCGGCTGTTTACGACGTTTTGGCAGGACAAATAAGGTCAGCATGACCGGCAAAATGCGGCGGAGTTTTTGCGTGGTAATAATGACTTATCTGCTATAGAGCCGCGAGGGCGCTTTAGCGCCCGAAGCGCATGCAGATTCTGTTATGCGAAGCGTAATTTTGCTTTTATTTTTTAATTGCATATACATTTATTCTCCTAAAGTCCCGCAGGGACGACACTTTATTAACCGTATGCTTTAGCTTACGGATAAACGACAGCAACACACAACAAGTCCCGCAGGGACGATACTTTATTAACCGTATGCTTTAGCTTACGGATAGACGACAGCAACACAACAACAAGTCCCGCAGGGACGATACTTTATTAACCGTATGCTTTAGCTTACGGATAAACGACAGCAACACAACAACAAGTCCCGCAGGGACGACACTTTATTAACCGTATGCTTTAGCTTACGTATAGGCGACAGCAACACAACAACAAGTCCCGCAGGGACGACACTTTATTAACCGTATGCTTTAGCTTTTCACATTTTTGTCTTAACCCTTTAAAGCCTAGTGGTTAGTATATGTACCACCCGCTTTAACACACCAAAACTCTGCATTCTGCCCATACAGTGCATCTGTATGTTCCGTATGATTCTCACAGTAAAGAGCGACTGTTTCCCCAAACAGCATTAACCGGTTGGGGTTTGTAGTGGAGACATAACGTGTTTCCTGTGAGGTACAAACTCTACATTCTGCCCACACAGTGTATCTGTGTGTTCCGTATGGTTCTCACAATAAACAGCGACTGTTTCCCCAAACAGC
>JAISRM010000161.1 GCA_031273645.1 Endomicrobium sp. | reverse complement strand
TTCAAAATATATCGCCGACAAACTTTCATTTTTGAAAGGATATGCGAGAAATATTTTTGTCGCAATGATTGAATTTCCCGTAATGCTGTTTACGACGCCGAAATTTTTTGCCGCGCTTCATTATTACGGTTTTTGGGAATTATTTTTAAAGAAAATTACGTTTAAATTCGATTCGTTTATAGCGGAAAATTTGGACGCAGACGAAAGCTTTAGGCAAAGGCTTAAAGGCGCAAAATTTATATGGGGCTGGACAATTGCCGCAGGGCTGCTTTCATTTGCCGCGGCATTTGCTCCGTTTATAGCCGTTTCGTGGCAAATATGGACGCTGTTTGCGGCTGCAAACATTTTGTCGCACGCTTTTTATAATTTCAAACATCCCCAAGCGCCGCTTGAGCTTGATTTCTTTTCGCCTGATCAGTTTTTACTTAAACCTGCGGTATTTAAATCTTACTTTGAAAAATTAAAAACCGACGATAAAAAACGCTACAGGCAGGCAAGACGGCTGCTTTCTGAAATCTTATATCAGAAGCCCTCTCTTGACATTGATTTTAATTCCATAAATACTCTTTTTAATAACGAAATTTTTTCTTTTGAACATATAAGAAATGATTATGCAAAGTATGACGCGCCGACGAAAGAATTTATTATAAAAACTATAATGGACGCAAGAGTCGTCGATGAAACTGCTGCTGCGGCAGATAAATCTACGGACTTTTCTTTGCAAGAATCTTTTTATGAAGGCAGAGAAGAAAGTTCTCAGGATGAAATCCCTTACGGTTTTCCTTTAGAAGTGCGTCAAATAGGAAGATCTTATATAGCCGTTTATGACGACAACCTTATAATTTCGATAACCCGCCGGCAATATGAGTCGTATATAAATATTCTTAACAACTTGGAAAAATATTTTGATAAAAATTCTGCCGCGATGTATCCTGCAACGGCAGCTCCTGCGGCGCTGACTTATAACAGTAAGGCCGCCGCCGCCGCGCTTAAAAAAGTTGAACTTGCCGCAGCAGAAGCGATTAATCGCCAGCAGACGCTTTATCTTTCCGAGATAGGCGGGATTTATCTTTCTTTAGGGCAATATCAAACTGCAAACGGAAACGCCGTCCTTAACGCAGTTTTTTACAAAAACGCAGGAAAAAGAGAAGAAGCGGGAAAAGTAACCGTCGAATATAATCCTCAAAAATATAAAACCAAGCTCAAAAAGTTTGTGTCAAAAACAAAAGCCGCGTTTAATGTTCTTGCAAAAGCTCACAGGTTTCAATCTAAATTGCGCATTTTTTCAAATTTGTTGTCGCAGTTAAAAGAAATTGACGCCGACTCTTATAATAAAGTTTTAACTCTTATACAGGCGGCCGCAGCCGGAACCGGCGCTTATGAGACAAAAGACAATTTTGAAGAAGAGACAGTTTTGATGCTGCTGACAGACGAGAGCTACTTTGACATTCTCAATAAAAAAAATATTGCCGGCGCAGCTAAAGGACAATACGGCGGCAGAATACAAAAAATTTTAGAGAAAATGATTGAAAGCGCTCAAAAGGGCGAGACTGATGTTACGGCGCAATCAATAATAAACGTTTTAGATGCCCGTACAAACGCTGAGTTTCTAAGAGATAGTCTGAGAACTATAAATTTAACACATAAGTCGGTGGATTTGCCTGAAGCCGGCGGACTAAGGCTGCTTTTTTATAATGACGGTTATAACTTTAACGCTATTTTTTATAAATCCCGACACTCTAATATAATAATTGAAAACGTTCAAGTTCCAAATTTTAGCAGCCAGAATTTTTCAATATTTATAAAAAAAGTCATGGGAATATACGCATTCAAAGTAAGAAATACACAAAAAAATCTTGAACTTGAAACTTCTAAAATACTCGCCGACAATTTCGGGCTTGTCTCTGATGAGACGGGGGTTAAAGGATTTATTTTAAAATGTTTAAGAGCGGGCTTTGTATCGTTAATAGAGGTTCACAAGACTCTTGCCGGAGCAAGAGCTTTTACAAATATGCATTATCCTCTGCTTACCCAAGAAATTATAGAAAGCGGCGCTTATAAATCAAGGCTTGCCGGAGCAAGAGCCATAATCGGATTGAGCATAACGGGAATTGCGGCCTCAGCAGGCTTTGCTTCGTTTTTAGCTTTTCCTTTTTTGGCAATTTTAGGAACGGGGATTTTAGGCGGACTTATTTTCAACATTTTAACGCACACAATTTACAATATTGTTAATCCCGGCAAGGAGCTTAAAATGAGAAAAGACGACAATCTCCATTATGATCTGAGAAACAGCAGAATTATTGTCGATTATGAAACTCCTATAACCGTAGTTACGGAAAAAGGTTATGCCGTTATTGAAAAAAGTTCTCCTTACAGAATTACGCTAAACGGACAGACGACAGCTTATAAATTCAATTATATGCAGGAAGTTATACTTGACCTTGACGGAGACTTTGTACTGGGAACAGGCTCAAAAGAAGAACACGTTAAAATTTACATTCGTCCCGACGGAAAAATAGACATACGCAATTTAAGAGAAGCGCCTGCCGAAGTTTCGTGGAGATCAAGCCGGACAAACGGCAAAATGATTGTCGGCGATTTTGAAACTAAGGCAAAAGAAAACGCTGTTTTAAAACTTCTGTCGCAATTAAGAGATAAAAATCCTAACGCATATTATTATATTTTGTTTAGAGTAGGCTCGATCAGTAATGAATTTTACGTTACGATAAACATGCTTTTAAAACTTCACGAAAACCTTTCCGCAGCGGCGAGAAGGCTTTCTGCCAATAACGATTTTGAAGGCGATACGGAAAATGAAATACTTGATAAAATCTTGGGTATTGACCGCAGTTCAAACGTTATAAATTTGTTTACGGGCGCTGCGGATAATTCGAGAGAAAGCGTAAAAGATCTTCTTGAAGAATTGGCAAAAGATCCAAAAAGATTTTATGATTTTGTTTTGAGTTTAGTTCAATATCCCATCGAAGAACGCAGATACGAATATCCGGATTCAGCCGACAAAGAGTTTGCGGCAAAAATAGTTCAAGAGAGATCGATTTATATCAATAACGCAAAAATAATGAAACGCTACCGCGTTTTTGATTCTCCCCAAGCTTTAGCGGTTTTAGACGCTATAATCGGAGAAAGCGCGTCAGATTCGGCAGGTTTAAAAAGAGCGGGAATGCTGTATAGGCTAAGCGCAGATGAATTTGTGGAATTTCCCAATTCCATAACAATAGAAGGTTCCGATGCGGTAGCCCTTAACGTTGAGATGGCAAAATTTGCCGTTTATCCCACTAAAGTTTATCATAGAAGCGCTTCGGTGCCGGCTTCAAGAAAAACCGAAGTAAGCAAAAATTCGGCTTACGTTATAATTCAAAGAAACGTTTCCGATTTTCAAGAATTAAACGACGGCGACGAATTTATTCTTGCGTCGGATTCCGATAAATTTAAAATAGGCGACAGCAGAGAACATACAAAATATTTAAGCTTTAAAGTTGAAAAAAATCCGCGCGGCTCAGGGTCGCAAATGAAAATTACGCAGTTTGGCACGTCTATAGGCACATATGTGTCCGACGCTGCAACAGCCCAGATGTTTCCTTTAACTTCAGATTCCGCAAGAGAGGCGTTTGGCAAATATTTAACCGGCATGATCGGGAAATTTATACTTGAAGTTTTTATCGCGCCTTTTTACGAGCAAAGAAGAGGGGCGTTTATATCAAAAGCCGACATTCAAGAGTATGAGAACGAACTGCCGGCAAAATTAAAAGAAAGATATAACGGCGCCGGAAAAGACGACAACATAATATTCGGCTTGGCCGATATAAAAGAGGCCGAAGCGTTAAATAAAGATTTGGCGGAAAAACTGAAAGATAAATTTTTAATGGCGCACAGGAGTTACAGAGAAGCTTCCGCCAACGCAAAGGAAGGACTGAAAAACAAATTGGAAAAAGTTCTCTCGGCGAGACTTCCGTTTATAAATGCAATAAAAGCGCTTTCAAACTTGGCAGTACTCATAGCTCATTTTCGCGCCAATTACGGCGCTTACGCGTTTGAAAATATAAAAAGCGCCGAAGGCGCAGTCGAAGGCGCTGAAGATAAAATTCTGACAGATTCAAAGGATATTATATTAAGCGGCTCCAATTACGCGCCGGAAAATATAAAAAGCGCTGAAGGCGCCGCCGAAGGCGCAGTCGTAGAGGAGATATTAAGCGATTCCGGCAATCAGGATCTGATTTCACATCTGCTGGATTATCCGCAAGATATAATAGCCTCAAATATTGTTGAAAGCAGTTATAAAATCCCCGAAATTTACAGATTAAATTCAGATATTGCCGTTAAGCTGGTAAGAATGTTAAAAGAAAGCAGAGAGTTGAAAGAAAGCGCAAAATTTTTGCAATGGTTAGAAAACAAAGGCAAAAGCGCAGGCAACAAATACTTTTTTTCGGAAGAAGACCGCGATAATGAGAACTTTAGCAAATATTTTAATTTGCCTAAGGAAATGGATAAAATAGGCGATGAAATAAAGCCCGACAAATTAAAAATAAAAATATTAAAAAAGTTCCATTTTATTCAAAGAGATATCGTTGAAATAGAGCTGCCCGGCAAAAAAAGAATGCTGTTTTATAAATCTGCTCACGGCACGTCGGAGAAAGAGCAAGGCGTATGGTATCCGCTTCAGGGCATAGTAGGCGCAGACGGGTTTCTGGGAGCCCCTAAATAC
>JAISRM010000019.1 GCA_031273645.1 Endomicrobium sp. | reverse complement strand
AACAGCGGCAAAACTTGCCGAAATTATCGCTGAAACAAGAGATGAAAATATAGATGACATTGGCGTCTATGGCAGGCATGGTATCGGCGAAAGAAAAAATGGAGAAATAGGCGTTATGTCTGTTCGCGCTGGAGATATTGTTGGGGAACATACAGTATATTTTGCAGGGCCTGGAGAAAGAATTGAATTAACCCATCGCGCTCATTCAAGGGACTCTTTTGCATCAGGCGCTGTCCGCGCGGCAAAATGGCTTGTTGGTAAACCCGTTGGACTTTACAATATGTCAAATGTTCTTTCGTTAAAATAGTTATGACCCAATTGTTTGGCTTTTAACAGAAAAAAGAAAGGTTTTTAAATGCGTCAAAAATTTGGGCAAAATTTTTTAATTGATAACAATATTGCTAATAACATTATTAAAATGGCAAAGTTAGAAAAAGACGATAATGTTATTGAGATAGGACCGGGCAAAGGTATTCTAACAAAAATTATTCAACCGCAGATTAAACATTTAACCGCAGTTGAAATTGACAGAGATTTGACTGAACAGTTAAACCGCTTTTTTCTCTTCCATAGATCTGAAAATATTGAAATTATTAACAAAGATTTTTTAAAGTTTGATTTTGATAGAGATTGTACAATACAAACTTCTAAACAGTTTAAAATAATCTCAAATTTACCCTATAATGTAGGCACTGCAATCATTCAAAAAATTTTACCTCTCTCAAATTGGTCTACTGCAGTTTTTATGTTACAAAAAGAAGTTGGCGGGCGTCTTGCAGCTAAACCTAAAACAAAAGATTACGGGTATATTTCAATCCTTACTTCTTATTATGCGGATTGTCAAATTTTATTTGATGTTTCCCCGAGATGTTTTAACCCTCAACCTAAAGTGGCGTCAACTGTTATAAAACTTATAAATAGATTTTCATCTGCGCCTAACAAATTATTTTTTAATTTAGTTAAATATGCTTTCAGTATGCGCCGAAAAACTATTTTAAATTCTTTGAGTTCTTTTATGAAATTAGATAAAAGTACAGTTGGTAAAATAATAGAACATTGCGGGTTGGATGTGTTTCTGAGGCCCGACAAACTTTCACTGGAAGATTTTTTAAAATTAACCGATAAATTATGTGAATATTTACCTTCTTAAAAAATTTTATTTGACTTTTTAATGGCGAGTGATACAATTCTATCAGCACAGTCTTATATCGCTCTTTAAATTAAACTTTAATCGTTATTTGGATGATTAAAGTTTTTTTGTTTTTACGCCGCCGCTATTTCAGTTTTGTCGGCGCTTTTTTTACAAATACATTTGACGCGCCTCTTCTTTAAATATGTAAAAATTAAATTAAATTAGGCTCCATTAGTGGTTTCATTAATAAAATAAAGCGTCAGAAAAAAATATTGAAACAACTGTGTACGGTTTCTCTTTGATATATAAGCGAAGTATAAAATTAGGCGTGATTGCCGTAATTCCGGGTGCCAGGCGAAGCTTGACAGTTTAAAGATTTTTTATTTGATTACGCTTTCAAGATTCCCCGCGCAAAGTATTTCGCTCTTTTTACGACAAAATTATGAGAGCAGTGTGGCAGCGCCACATAAGCGCAGGAATTTCTAAGTGAAAAGGCAAAAGACAAAGCGCCAGTCGTTTAAAGCAAGCCGTAATTTCCCTCTATGAAGAGGTTCGCGTTAGGGCGGGGTGGTTTCCTTATTATTTATTTTTAAATAAATTGTTGTCGTTGCCATTAAATCTCCCGTTTTTCCCAAGTGACAGCCGCCTTATAGGGCAGTATATGGACGGAAGAATTTTTTGGACGTTGATATTTCCCGCCTGTTTGAGCCGCAATATTTAAAGTTGTTGTTTGCGGTGAGTTCGGGAAATGTCCAAAAAATTATGAAGAGAATGCCCTCAGCGGCAGAACTGGAAAAACTAAAAAAACATCCTTTTGGAAAACGTAATCAAATTTGTTGCCGTTAACGCCGCATTAGCGAAAAACTGATTAGGCGAAGCAATTTTGGAATTTTAAATTTCTCAATGTTTGAGCCGCAACATTAAAGCTGTTATTTGCGGCGAGTTTTGAGAAATATTTCAAAATTGTGAGCGTTTGCGCTTGCGCAAACCTTCATCTTTTCGGTCGGCGGCGGATTTTGCCTACTTTTTAAAAGTAGGGCGGGGGCGGGACGCAGTTCCGCTTTTACCTATTATGGTATAGCGATAGTCATTTAATAAAACTTAAAACAATTTCACAAATATTTCACAAGTTATCATTGAGAAACAGGTATTGATTTTGTAATATCTGCTATTAGTGAATTCTCAATTAGTAAAATAAAAGATAAAAATAATAGTTATAATAGGAGAAAAGCATGAGACTGTCAAAAGTATTTGGATTTAAAAAGTTGGGAGGAGAGGAGCGTATAGCTATGAAGCGGTCTGAAAAAGTTTTAATGGGAAACAATATCGCAGGCATAATCCACACCTCAAGCATAATCCGTATCCTCGTCGCTATAAAGCGTTATCAAAAAGCTTTAACAGGAAACCTCAATAAGAAAGCTTGCGCAGTCTTCTCTTTGTTTAGTACCTGCCGTTACATTTCAATAGTAAACCTCAATAAGAAAAAAACTTGCGCTATTGCGATAGCGGCAAGTTTTTTAATGTCCTTTATAGCTGGTCCGACAATAGCGGAAGCGCAGGCGTTGGCTTCGGTAAATGAAGGAGCAATGGAGGGGATGAAAGTATTCTCTAAATTGGAATTGCCGCATGCGTATGGAAAGATAACGTCGTCGCAGGTGGGAGAAGGAGAAAGGATAATAATAAGCATACAAGATCTGCATTGTCATGCGCAGGCGCAGGAAAACATAAGCAGGATAATAGGATTTTTTGATGAGAAAGCAAAGAGCAGCGGAGGATTGAGGAATATATATTTAGA
>JAISRM010000293.1 GCA_031273645.1 Endomicrobium sp. | reverse complement strand
TGTGTATTTGCCTCATACTTTAATCCTCCCTTTTATTGCGGATTAAAGTATTTTACACAGTCCGATTTTAACTTTGGATTCTTCCCATTATCAGTCCGATTTTAATTTTGGATTGACACAAGCGAAGTTTGTGTTGACAAAAGCAATTTAAAAATATACAATTTACAACCTCAAAAAGCGCTCATTTTTCAATGTGATTTTAGCTTGTTTATAACATTATCAACAATTGTGGATAACATGGGGATTATATGAATGTTTCAGTAATTGATTTGTGGCAAAAAGTTGTGGATAACATAAATTTATCGGTAACTCCGGAAACTTATAATTTGTGGATCGCTCCGCTTAAACCTCTTGAATTTGCAGATAATATTTTTAAAATAGCCGTGCCAAACGTCTATTTTTCACAGTGGATAGAAACTCATCAGCAAAAAAATATAGAGCAAATTTTATCTGAAGTATGCGGACAGGCCGTAATACTTGAGATCAAACCTCAGCAGGACTTAACGCCTATTATCGCAAAAGTTGAAAATACGCCGGCTCCGGCCGACGTTTCTGCCCCGATACTGCAAAAAGACCGCATAAACCCGAAATATATTTTTGAACGTTTTGTAGTGGGAGCGTCAAACAGATTTGCGCACGGATGTTCGGAAGCTGTGGCAAAAAATCCCGGCAAACAGTTTAATCCGCTTTTTATATACGGCGGCGTAGGGCTTGGAAAAACCCATTTGCTTCACGCAATAGGAAATTACATTAAACAGTCAAATGCTTCTTTAAGAGTTTTATACGTTACTTGCGAAAAGTTTGTAAGCGAATTTATTGAAGCTATACGTTTTGGAAATCCCGCGTCTTTTAAAAACAAGTACAGAAGTCTCGACTGTCTGTTGATAGACGACATTCAGTTTCTCGTCGGAAAAGAAAGTTCTCAGGAAGAATTTTTTTATATTTTCAATTCTCTTTACGATTCAAGAAAACAAATTGTAGTTTCTTCCGACCGTCCGCCTAAAGAGCTTGAAAAAGTGGAAGAACGTCTTGTTTCGCGTTTCGGCTGGGGGGTTACCGCAGATATTCAGGCGCCCGACCTTGAAACAAGGATCGCTATTCTCAGAAAAAAAGCCGAAGATGAAAAATTTTATGTTCCCGACGATATTATCCTCTATATCGCAACGCAGATAAAATCAAATATAAGAGAACTTGAAGGCTCGCTTTTAAGAATTACGGCTTTTTCAGCTTTTACAGGCACGCCTTTAACTGTAGATTCCGTGCAGAAAATATTAAAAGATATTGTTCGCCCGTCGAGCGATACGGTGCGCATTACCATAGAAACTATACAAAAAGTGGTCGCGCAGGATTTTAATATAGAATTGCGCGATATGAAATCTAAACGCCGCACAGACGCCATAGCTTTTCCGCGCCAAATAGCCATGTATCTTGCCCGCACGCTTACCGACGAATTTTCCACAAACGATATCGGCGAAGCTTTCGGCGGAAGAGATCATACTACAGTTATGCACGCCTGCAACAAAATAAAAGAAAAAATGAATTCCGATCCGTATTTTAACGCAAAACTAAACCAAATAATCAAAAAAATACGCCAATCCGAAGACAACTAACGGCAGACTGCGTCTGTTTTTATAAAACAGCCGAAGGCTGTGCCTGCAGGCGAAGCCTGTGTATAATTCGTCTAAAATTTGTATAATATTTCAAATCTATAATAACGCTGATAACTTTGCCGGTTTATCAACATAATTATTCGTATTAACTTGCATTAAATTATCTTTGATAAATATAATTTTTTAATTTTTCGCAAACGTTATCACCATTATACATTACACTGCTGCAACAATAGGTTTTTTATTAAAAATTGGAGGAAAATAGATGAAAGTAATTTGTGCAAAAGAAGAACTTTTAAAAGGAATTCAGACAGTTTCTCCGATAGCTTCGTCAAAAAGCACGCTTCCGGTATTGTCGAATTTTTTATTTGAAACTGAAGGGGACAAAATAAAACTTTCATCAACCGATCTTGAAATAGCGGTTAAATGCCATATAAAAGGCGAGATAGTTGAAGAGGGCGCGATAACTATTCCGGCAAAAAGGTTTGCCGATATTATAAAAGAACTTTCTTCCGAAGCCGAAATAGAAATAAAAGCCGACGATACCAATCAAATTAACGTTAGATCCGGAAAATCAAAATTTACTTTAACGGGAATATCAAAAACCGAGTATCCCGTAATTCCCGATTTTCCAAAAGAAAATAATTTTACGGTAAATAAAATTCTTTTTTCAGGAATGCTTAAAAAAACGTCTTTTGCAGTTTCAAAAGATTCGCAAAGATACGTTTTAAACGGAGTGTATTTTATAGTTGAAGAAGGAAAACTTAAAATGGTGGCTACCGACGGCAGAAGGCTTGCTTATGTGGTCTGCGAAGACATAGAGGCAAAAGTAAAAAGCAAAGCTATAGTTCCGACAAAAGCTATAAACGATATGTTAAGGCTTATATCTTCAGACGATAAATCTGAGACGATAAAAATAGGAATATCAGACAATCAATGCGCGGCGGAAATCGGCGAAGTAATTTTTCTTTCAACTTTAATTGAAGGCGTTTTTCCAAATTACGAGCAGGTAATACCAAAAAAGACGGAATCTCAGGTTAAATTAAACGTAAAAGACACTTTGACGGCGGTAAAACAAATGGCTTTGCTTACCGGCGACAAACTTTCGTCAGACAGAT
>JAISRM010000243.1 GCA_031273645.1 Endomicrobium sp. | reverse complement strand
CAGTACAACCCTTTGCCTTCCTGCCCCATTACCATTAGTAGTTTTATCAGGCGAGGGTCGTTACGCGCGCTATAATCATGCGAAAAAAAGAATGTTTCTTTCATGACATTATCCTCATTAGTTAAAAAAAATCGCAAAACAATCCGCAGTTGAAACGAAACCACAAAGCAAATTCATAATAATCTCAGTATTTTATTAATTATTTTATTTCGGATTTCATATTTGGCTTACTAACTCCCGCATGTAAGCGCAGTGGCGGCAAACCGTCTCAGTGTGGATTTATATGCCCCTTTCGGTGTCTGAACCCTGCGCGTCCGTGAACCCTTCTTATTCACGTCTTCAGCCGTTTTTTATTTCCTTTCTGTTTGTTTTTCTTCAAAAACTCCGGATTGTCATGGATATTTCCGATGACTAAGAATTCAGCAATTATATTGTCAAAGAACCCAGTAAATACGCCTTCTTTGTCATTGTCGTCAACATAAGTTCTAATCCCGAAAGCCGCTCTGTCTTCGTCAAATTCAACCACGCAAGTATTTACAATTTCCCTAATACCACGCTCCGAGTCAACAAATAATACTTCTAAAATATCCCCTTCATATATTTTTTTTCCTTTTTTATCTCTAATTCCGATGTATTCTCCGACGGTGTCGTCTATAACTTCTATTAGCTCAATTGCACCTTCGTAATTTTTTCTTTCTATTTGCAGAACATCGTCGACATCTATTCCGAGATAACCAAAAACCCACCCTTCATCCGTCTTACCTCTAAATTTTATTTCTCTCACAAAAACCTCCCCTGTTTATTTTCTTTTTCTATTCGACGGCATTTGAACAAAAAACTCTTGGACTTTCATGGTAAAAATATAGGATTAACTTCTTTTATACTTCCTGCCATGCCCATTATCACGCCCAAAAAATTAGGTTCGCAATTCACCGTTATAAAATAAGGCTCAATCCTTACGGCTTTCTTTTCAGTGTCTTTTTCTTGAGTCTGCCACAAGGTTATCCCGCAATTATGCTCGTCGATGTGTTCGAGCAAAGACAAATAATAAGGGCTTAAAATAAAATTTTGATTTAACTCAAAAGGCTTGAGCTTGTAGATTTTAGACAAATCAGGATAGATATAGTCTATAAAAATCACGTCCCGCGTCATTTTTTCCGACTCCGGCAAATGCGCGACATTATCGCTATTGATAATAATTGACGATTCTTTATCGCCGCCTTCTTCCAATTCTTCATACATCAACGAATTTTTGAGTCTCGTAACGTTTAACGTCCGCGCGTTGTCGCAAACGCCGCCCTTGTCGTAAAACCGTCCGGCAATGCGCCCGTTCGTCGCGCTGATAAAAATCCCGCCCGACGCGCAAGACTCAATCCTCACGCCATGCAGCACCGGTCTCTCTTCGTCGTCGCTGACAAAATTATTCGCCCACACTAAATATTTCATTTTTGTTGATAAAATTGTTTTGCTCATTCTTGTCCCCCTTTTTACGCATATGGATTTTTTAAAACTCGGACTAAAACATTAATCAAAAAAATTCTCTTCCACTGCGCGCTGTTTTGCGCCCTCGCCAAATTCTATTGCCGGTGTCTCAACTTCTTCGGCAGTTTCCGGCGCTTCTATTTTTTTCTCAACGGTGTCTATTTGCGGCGCATTAACGGAGTTGTCATTCGCGTCATTGTCCACATAATCTATACCCCCGTCCTCATTTATTACCGCGTTATCCCGCTCGTAAGCCAATTGCATTTCAACGCTCATAATGCCCCACTTTGAAATTAACTGTCGCAGCATTGTTTTATAAGCCATGCCGTCAAAATCTTTTTCCCAAAATGTGTATCCCTTTTTTGCGGCATAGCCTTTTGAATATTTCAGAGCGTGCGCCTGCATTTTTGCCTTGCTCCAATATAATGCTTTCTTAAAACCATTTATGTACTCAAACATTGCGTAGTACCCTATAGTTTTTGCCTTTTCCCTTTGTTCGTCGTCGTCAATCAAACGCACTTCTATATCCTCGCTAAGAGCGTCAAATTTAATCAATTCGCCTTCTTTGATTGCCGCGACGTTAAGCTTTTTATAATTTCCGGAGCGAATAGCAAGCTGAATATATCCTTTGTATCCAATTTGAAATTGCGCCACCTTGCGCCTGTTTTTGTTGTCATTAAACGGTACAAAATAGAACTGTCCAAGCTGAGGGCTCGGACTCAAATTGAGAGCCGCGCCGTTTAACGCCGCAGAAAATATCGTCGCGTGGTCGCATTCTTGTAGCGCTGGATTTGTTGATACCGCCGAAACAATCGCAGCAATAAATTGGTCGCCTTTTTTGCCGCCAAGAATCGCGTTTATTTTTGCCTTCATACCCGTCGCCGTGATAAAATTGCTAAACGTCGGTTTTTGCACTCTTGCCGTTAATGAGTTTTTGTTTGTCATAGTCAAATCCTCTCGTAATTTATTTTGTTTGAAACCAAAAACTGTTTCAGGGCGGCTAATTGCTCAGCCGTCGCCGATACCTTAAATCTCAATTCATAGATTCTCGGAGTTGCAGTATCCGCCGGGGCCGGAGTTTGTAAATTCAGCGCCGCCGCAGTTTTTTTCTCAGCCGCCGGCGCAGTCTCAATTTTCGCCAACTTTTCTTTTTGCGCCTCAAGCCTTACCTTCTCTGCAAGCGCGACGTTAATATCGCAAGTCACAATAAATTTGTCTTTCACTGCGGTTTCAATATCTTTGGCAAGCGCCAGCTCTGAAATGATTTTCAGTCCCTTCCTGAAATATTCAATCTTTTCTGCAACTTCTGCTCTAACATTTGCGATAGAGTATGTCGCATTCAGCCACTTCTCATTAAAAATCTTTTCAATCGGCAGAATAGTTACCAATTCTTTTATGTGCGCGTCGTAAATCAATTTGATTTGGTTGCGCTTTTCTTCTTCTTTTTGGAGTTCAAACCCTTTCACCTGCGCGTCTATAACATTTAGCGGCTCGTCAATAACCGCTATAACTTCTTTTATATCTGCCTCAAACTTATTGTACGGCTCTAATATTTTGTTTTTAATCCGCTTGCGTTCGTCGTCGAGAAGCTTCTTAAACTTGTTTAAATCCGCCCTGTCCTCTTTAGCTAATTTCAATTGGCTCTCGTCGTAGGTTATGCCCTTGTACTTCTCAATCCTGTTTTTAAGTTCAGCAATAAGTTCCTCTTTATTGAATATCAGCGTTTTCAAAAACGCGGCTTCGCTCGTCGGTATTACAAGTTTAAATTCCATTTATATCTCCTTTTATATCGCCGGTAACACAAGCGGCGGTCTTATATCCTTCATTACATATTTTTCCCAAAATTCAACTTCTTTTTCTAAAAGAATTTTTAAATCCTCTTCCACTTCAGCGCGTTCAAAATAATAATGTTTCGTCGTCAAGCGGATTTCTTTTTTACCGCTATCGTTTTTCCATTCTGATTTTAACTGCGCTTTAAGCCAGCAAAATTGATACTCAGGATTAACTAATAAATAGTGTAAAAGCTGTATGTAATAATTGTCCGGCACGCGCTCATTCCACCGCTCTTTTTGATTTGAGGCAAGTATGAATGTCGTCTTAACTTCCAAAAATCCTTTTCTTACGATTGGCATTATTTCTTCCAGATTTCCGTCGACAGTCCCTAAAATAAACGGATAATTTGGATTCATAATTAGAGTATATGATTTAGGTATCGTTACTCTATAGTCGGGATAATCAAGCGCAAATAATTCTATAAGGGGCTTTTCCGCTTCCCTGCCGTATCGCATATACTCATTATCAACATCTGCTCTTACCCGCTTGCCTGTTTTATACTCCCACAGCTCAGCGTTCGTCATATACGGGTTCATACCCATAATCGCCGCCGCCTCAGAGCCGCCTATCCCGTTTTGCCGTTGTTTAAGCCACTCAGTCCTCGTCATAGTCCTCGTCCTCGTCTTCCGGATAATCAAAGCACCCGCACCCGCAATACTCCCCATATTCGCTTCCGCAACCCGCACATGTAGGCATATTAATCCCCCTAATCAAGCTCTTCTATTTGTTTTTCTATTTTCTCTTTAAGCGTTTGTAGATTTTTAAGGATATAATCGCGTAACACTTCTACATCAAACGAATCGGGGATAACGCGATTAAACAATTTGTCGTTGAATACTATGCTTGCTTCCCCGAACACATATTTTCCATCAACAGTTTTTTTTGTCAGTCGCTCTATGTCGTCTGAAATTCTTATATGTCTAATCTTAAGCTCAGTTGCCTTTTCTATATTTTCCATTTTCATTTTATCCCCTTTTTCCCTTGCCGCACTTCATCTGGGTATCTGTTGGCATAATCCGCCAACGCTTCAGCCATTGAGTGCCCTCTCCCGCCGCCAAGCTTTGCCTTCCCTTTCTTGTACACTCCCCAAATTCCTGCTTCATTAACAAAAAAAACCATTTCTATTTTCATTTTTTTTACCCCCTATAATTTAAAATCTTTTCCCTTTCTTCTTCCGTCCGAAACTCACCCCATACCGTCTCAAGCGGTGTCAGCTCCGCCGCCTCTATCGTCGGTGTCCTGTAATTGTAACCCACCCGCTCCCCGCCGGATAACACACTCACGGCAACAAGAACAATAAAAATCGCAACTGCCGCCGCCAAACATACTGCAGTTACTCCCAGAGTCGTCAAGGCTCTTAACGGATTTTTCATTTTTTCACCTCAAAAATTTTTGTCAAAAATTATTGCATAACTTGTAAACGCCTGTAGCAACTCTTCTTTGTCGGCCGCGGCCGCATAAAAATAAGTTGTGTCGCCGACGTTTTCCTGCGCCCAATACACAACAAATAATTTGTCAATTATTACTGTTGGCATTCCGGTGTCGGTTGCCGTCAGCTTTTTATTAACAACGATTTCTGTGTAGTATACCGCTCTGCCACTGCCCTGATGTTGACCTGTCTTTTTTTCCGACGAAAAATCCAACTCAAGCAATGCGGCTATGGGGTAATATCCCGGCTCTCTGTAACTAATTGTCATTTTTTTATTCATTTTTTTTATTCCTCTCTTATTAATCTAAAATTTGTAAAAATTTATCGAAATTGTAATACTTCTGCGTTTTTCTTCCGTCAAGATTGAGATACACCCCTCTCAGCCCCATGCGCTTGAGCTTCATCGTCAGCGCAGACCGATTAATCCGCAGAAAGCGCATAAGTTGCTCAGAAGATATTAATGTTTTTCCCTTAACCAAAAACATTTCGGGTTGTGTCATTTGGATTCACCCCCTTTTTTAAAATTTTGTATAATAAAACCCGCTATGCCGGGTGGCATTAAGCGGGTTTTTACATGCACGGGAAATTCACGGTAACCCATGCTATTTTTATTGCTGTATTGATAATAGTTAGTTGCCCGTGAATTTTCATTAGTAGTATTGTACTACTAAAAGCAATATTTGTCAACAAGAATTTTGTCGTCTAAAAAATTACTAAAAGGAATTTATTTATGAAAAAAGAAATTGCGGAAAAGATTAGAATAGCCATGCATGAAAATTCGATAACCCAAAAAGATTTAGGACGAACGTTAGGTTTAAAACAGGCAGCGGTAAGCAAAATAGTCAGAGGCATAACAAATACAACATTGCCGCAGTTAGAAAAAATCGCAAAAGCGACGAAAAAAAATTTAAATTACTTTATTAACACAAAAGGGCAGTATTTTTCAGCTTTTGGCGACAATACGCAGATACATGCGCAAGCGGCGGAAGATATTAAAAATTATATTTCAAAAATAAGCGAACTCGAAAAGGAAAACGCCTACCTAAAAGGTAAGATTGAGATATTAGAGAGGATAAAAAAATGAAGACGCTAACGCTAATAACCTTATTCTTATGCCTTGCATTTATCTACGGCTATTCTCAAAATGACGAATTAACTACAAGGGATTCGAACCGCGAGCGAAAATATATAACCACGTCGTCCAGAGACATTGAAGAGCTGCGATATGCGTTAGGTTTAAATCCGCCCAAATCAATGCAATTAACTATACAACAAACAAGAGAAGCGTCTATATTACTAATAAGAAAAGAAAAGCAAGAAGAAGAACGCATAGAACTTTATAAAAAAAAGGAACGCAAAGAAAAAATAACAAAAATCATAATATTGTCGTCTTTGGCTTTTTTATTCCCGACAGTCATTTTTATAACAAGAAGACATCTATATAAGTTTTACAATAAAATGAAATCTTTAAAAAAAGAAACAAAAATTTACGTAATTTCCTCTCTTGTAGGAATTGCGTTATTGACCCTTGCAATATTTATTGAACCGGCAAATCGTCGTCATAGCGGCTTGCCATATGGTTTTTATACTTTTTTAAGGATATACATAACGCTTTTATTTTCTTATTTTGCTTATCTTCGCTACAAACAAGAGAAAATAATATTATTTTTGATTTTCGTTTGCGCGGCAATACTTTTTAATCCCATTATACAAATACATTTAAACAGAGATATCTGGCAGATAATAGATATAACTGCTACTGCAATAATTTTTCTACACTTAATATTTTTAATATCAAAAAAGCGGATAGAGCGGGGATAACATGAAAATACAAAAACAGGGCGACAAATATACTTTCAGGTATTCTGACAGCGGCGTTCGACGTCGTCATACCTGCGCTGCTCAAAACATGCAAGACGCAAAACAGGAGCAAATAGATTTCCTTGCTTCCCGCGCCGCAATGAATAACAAAGCTAACCCTCTAAACGCCCTGTGGAAAGACATAACAAAAGATTTCATTGAATACGCGATTAAATATAAAAAAACAACAGAAGCGTATAAATTTCACTTTCGCACTTTTGATAGACTTACGCCTATAAAATTCCTTAACGAAGCCACGACGTCTAAGTTCAATGAGTACATCGATAAAAGATTGTCTTTGAAATTAAGCAAATCCTCAATCAACAGAGAGTTAAACACATTCAGAGCATTATTTTCGTACCTTATAAACGTAAAAGATTATGATATAAAGCACCCGTTAAACCGCAAAATTCCCAGATTTTCCGTAAAGAGTGTTATAAAAGAAAGAGTTCTCTCGAAAGAAGAAATAGAAAAAATATTTTCGCATATTCCAAATAAATATAAATCTATAGGTTTAACCGCGCAGGAAAAAGACGTTTTTCTAACGCTTATATATTTAGGACTTTACGCAGGACTGCGCTTAAAGGAAGCGCTAAACTTAAAAAGGAAGGACATTTTGTTTAGCGCAAACACAATAATTGTAGAGCCGCACAAAACATTTAATTACAATGCCGATACTGTTTCAATACCGCTATCGCAAAAATTAAGCAATTATTTAAAAAGCGCATTCCGGCTTTATCCGAATGAAGCGTACGCTGTTCCAATTCTCAATGACAATCAAAGGGTGTCGCGTAGCCCCGAACTGTCGCATAAAATAATAACTCTATTTAAAAAAATAGGCATAAAAAATGCCGGAATGCACACGCTGAGACACACATTTGTGTCTATGCTTGCAAACTCAAATATAGACAGTGTTGATGTTATGGAATACGCAAGAATAAAAAGCATTGCAATATTAAAAATATACCGCCATGTAACTACAGAAAAACACCTAACAAACATCAACTCCCTACCCTATTAATTTAGGTCATTTTTAGGTCAAAATAACTCAAAGCAGCATAAAACCGATAAAAACAAAACCCCTAAACAACAAAGAAAGCGCTTATAGATTTATCGTCTATAAACGCTTTCTTTTATTAACATCGTCGCTGCAAAGTATCAGGACAAACAAACCTTGCGCTGTAGCCTCACGCTCCCCTCGCGGGAGCGGGAATTGAAATAAAAATTTTGAAACGGTTGAATTTCAATGCGGATGTCGCTCCCCTCGCGGGAGCGGGAATTGAAATAGTCCGTTATCCGACGGGA
>JAISRM010000188.1 GCA_031273645.1 Endomicrobium sp. | reverse complement strand
GCTTATAAAACTCTTATCCCTCAATATATACAGCCTATAGAATACGTACAGCCTCTAAGCGACAGTGTTTTAAGCGGCAGAACTTTTGAAACCGGAAGCAAAACAGATCAGACAAAAGTAGATTTGAGCGTTGGGAAAATGATGGCTATAGTGAACTCAGAAGGTAAAGGCTTCTCTATAAAGAAAATAAAAGAAGACATGGAATTTTCTAACGGAGAATTTGCGCAAAAATATGTAAATGAAATTTACGATTTGATTGAAGAAAGCGGTATTAAGCTTTCGCAAAGAAGACCGATTTTATTTATAGGCGATGATTTGATAGATTTTGGAGAAGCGATGGGAAGTTGCTATGAAGACACAGGATCTCTTGGTTTTTCCAAAAAAGCGAGAAGCATTATAATGGTTAACAGAGAAATTTTTAAAGAAACGGATGAAAAAGCGCTAAAAGCAGTTTTATTTATGGTGATCCTTCACGAAAATATTCATGCTGAAAACCGCATATATCTTCAAGAAAATAAAACTTATATGACGAGTATAGAAGATGAATATCTTGCATATTATGTTACTCAACAAGCTCTTGAAAGAGTTATGCCTGAAAGTAGAGAAATGATTTGGTCAGGATTATGCGCGCAGACTTTTAAAGCGATGATGGACAATGCCGAAATTTTTATACAGACTCTAAATTCCGTAAAAAAAGGTTTTTTTGATCCTTATAAATTCGGATATGGGCTTGGAGATTTTAAATATACGGGTATTCTATCTATGCAGAAGGACTTTACGCAAGACAGTATTATGTTTCTTTCTATGAGAACTTATAAACGCGACGGCGACGAATATATTGCTGTTATAAATGTACAATCTAATAAAATATCACAGATATTAAAATTTGACAGAGCTGCAGAAACAGGGTGGGTGTTTCAAATAGAAAACGGCGCGGTTGCCAATAAAGTCAAAGTATATATTAGAAAAATGCCGGATCTTGCTTTAGGCGAATCGGCAGATATATTGCTTTACGACAAAGATGAAAACAAAAGCGTAAATCTTACAATAGTAAATGATAACGAAGAGATAGTAATCAAAGATTTAGATGAAGAAAAACATAAACATATAGTCATAGAGGAATTAGAAAACGGTAAAAGCCAAATATTATCTCCATATCCGAAGGTACAAGTCAAATCCGTCAAACGTTCGACGTCGGAAAATCAAACTCAGGACGAAAAACTTCAGCTGCCGCTTTTAACGCGGATTTATAAATTATTTAACATTACCGAAAAGTCAAGGCAGAATGAAATAACCGCCAAAATAGAACTTATTTTTACAGCTGCGGCCGCTTTTAGCCCAATCCTTAGAGATATTTTTATTTTCTTGCACGGAAAACAAACAAAAGAAGACATTTTAAAAAGACGGCAAGGAATTGAAAATATAAAATCGGCGATGATTGAAGGCTGGAAAACAGCTCTGGAGTCTTCCATATCAAAAGTTTCAGACCGTTTTGCAATAATCAGACTGATACAAAAATACGCTCTTGCCGTTAAAGGAGCGATAGACGCCAATATTAAAGAACATGTTAAATACAATTCCGGCGACGCAAAACGCATAGACGTAAATTGCAGCTTTTTGCAAAAAGAGATTTCTTTAAAAGATTTTGACGGTGCGGCGATAAAAGAAAATAACGGAAATGTTTCCGTTCCTGTTTACATTATTAATAAAATGCCTTCTGACAAAGAGAATTTTAAATTTAAAAATACAGGCGTTAAAATAGCTGGAAAAAGCGTGTGGATGAGTTCGCAAAGAAACGCGCTTATAATATTTGCGCAAGGAGCAGAGCTTGCTCAAATAGAAGAAGCCGTAAAAGGCGACAATAAAAAAGTCTGCAAAGAACTGTTAAACCTTATAAAAAAGGCTGCGGGCGCAAAGCTGCAAGGCGATATTTCTTTTGATTGGGTCAGTATAACCGAACAAGCCGGAAAAACTTCTTTTAATTATGACGACGACGGAAATATCAGGGTAAATATATCAGCTCAGGATTCTAAGTACGGCGGCGAAATTTCAGATTTTATGACGGGAGTAAGAAATGTCAGATATGCCGATATGATGGCTGCCGTCGAAAATATCTATTATTTTCTTGACAATATTAAGACTGCCGACGATTTGTCGGCGTGTTTGACAGATTTTCAAAAAATCGGAAACGGTCAGATAGCCCTTGATTATTCGGTGCTCAAAAATAATTTAAGCGATTTGCAAATACGCGATTTTTTTGCAGCTGCGCATATAAACGGAATTAAAATTATAGCCGATTTAAGAAATTCCGGCTTATCGCCGGATTTTAGCGTTTACAAAGAGGCGGGCTTTGACGGCGCGCTTTATAATATTTCTAAAGACGTTTTGTCCGTTTACGATTTTGCCCTTGCCAGCGACAGAAGAGCTTCCGTAGTTAAAGACTATGCAAACTCGGGAGAGCTTGTTGAAAAACTGCGCAAAACAAAAGATATTAAAATTTTAAATAACAGCGAAATAACGTCAAAATTTGCCTCAGGCGACAGGTCTATTATTGACAGAATACGCATATTAAAAATACTTAAAGAGTCCGCTCTTTTAGGAGCGCTCAAAAATGACAGATACACAAAAGATTTTGTAAAAAATGCGGCATACATTCTTGCTTACGAAAATATTTCGGCGCTTGAAAATATATCGCCTGAAGAATTTTTGCGTTTGCTTGAATCAAAAGATTTAGCCGCCTTAAAAAAATATTTAAATCTTTCAGACGCTCACGCATTAATGATTTATCTTGAAAATATCAACGCCAATATTGAAGATAAAACGGAAGTCTTGGCTTTGCAAACGGCGTTTTTAGAAGGCGTCCTTGAAAAGCTGCTTGTTTATAAAACCGTTATCAGCTCAATTGTAAATAAAGATTTAGAAAAAACTCTCGGCAAAGCTTTAAGGCTTCAAATGCAGCAGGGCAAAAAAGCCGGTCCGGATATTTCGGCAGACGAATTTAAAGAACAGATAAAAGAAAAAACCGCCAAACAAACTTCCGGCATGAAAAAGAAAGACGCCGATAAAATATTTTCACAAAATCTTCAATTTGAATTGTCCGCGAAAGTTAAATCTCTTGCCGAAGACGCTTTTGTTAAAAAAGACCCCGCAGCTTTAAGCGCAATAATAGAGCTTATACCCGCAATAGCGGAAGTAAAATTCAATATGTCCGTCAATAAAGAACTCGCAAACTTCGACGTCAGACAAATCAAAAGCCTTCTCTCTGCCGCATAACAGGCTTCGCCTGTTTTATGAAACGCAGACAGTGTCTGTTTTTAGACTGCGTCTGTTTTGTTTGTGTCTGTCATTCCCATGAAAATGGGACAGGCTTCGCCTGTTTTATGAAACACAGCCTACGTCTGTTTTGTTGTGTCTGTCATTCCCATGAAAATGGGACAGGCTTCGCCTGTTTTATGAAACGCAGCCTACGTCTATTTTGTTTGTGTCTGTCA
>JAISRM010000135.1 GCA_031273645.1 Endomicrobium sp. | reverse complement strand
CTGATCTAATTTTAAACCGCCTAACAAATAAGATGCAATATTAGTGTTGTTTTGATCTATGGCATTTATAAGTTCCTTAGCTTTATTTTCGCTGTTGGCTCCTGTTGCAATTCCGTATTTTATTTCTATTCTTTGTTGCAGCAATTCCTTTTCAGCAGATAAAATAAGAGACGCTATTTCGTTTTTGTCAGCTACGGAAAAAGCATCCTTCATTGTTTGCGAAGCTATGTAGAGATCTGACAATTTCCGTTCTATAGCGTTTAATCCCTTAATTATTTTGTCAATGGCGGCTTTTTTCTGTCTAGCGTTTAATCCCTTGATTATTTGGTCAATGGCGACTCTTTTCTGTCTAGCGTTTAATCCCTTGATTATTTGGTCAATGACGGCTATTTCAATGGCGGCTTTTTTCTGTTTAGCGTTTAATCCCTCGGTTATTTGGTCCATGGCGGCGTTTTCCTGTTCATCGTTTAACCCCTTGACTATTTGCTCCATGGCGGCGTTTCTCTGTTTAACGTTTAATCCCTTGATTATTTGGTCAATGGCGGCGTTGTCTATTTCTGCTTTCAATGCTTCTACCGCTTCAACGTACTTATCTTTAGAGGGTTCCTCAAAAAGTTTAAGCTTACCTGTTTTACCGTACTGAATTTCCTTAACCGTAGCCGCCGGAGTTTGCTTATCGCCTTTCATCAAATTTGCAATCACGGCAGCCCCCTGCGCAACTTTGCTGTTTAACTCCTTATCTGCCAGTATCTTTAACACAAAGTCAAATATTACCGGAAATATCATCATAGCGCATACGCTACCAATAAGCCACCCAGAAACAACTATGCCAAGAAAAGGCAAAACAAAAGATGCTCCAAAAAACATACCGACAGCAGTGATTATTCTTAAAATAATTTTTACCGCTGACACTCTTTCAAGAACGCCTTGTATGTCAAAACCGTTTTCCTGTATAACTAAAGGCGTATTGGCTTCAAGAATTTCTTCTATATTTTGAGCCTCTTCAGCATTTGCGTCATCTTTTGCGCCGCCGGACCCCAAAGAAGTTTTTTTCCTAGCGGCGTTCTGTTTTTTCTTTTTGAAAAATCTATCAATACGCGACTGAACATAAAAGCTGAAAGCTGTCAGAATTATTATTAAAGCGGTCGCCATTATGTTGGATTCGGAAACAATACCCTTTATTTCACTTCTCCAGTCTGCAAATACATCGACAATAGTTTTTGTCAAATAATTTCCGGCATTATCATAGACATATTTATTGAGATACATTTTTGACGAAGTCCCAAGATTAAGAATACCTTTGGAATAATTTGCATTTATAGGGTTAAGTTCCCAATAATAATGTTCTACGCCCGTTTTTGAACCCCAAAGATTTGTTGTTGACTTTGTTTTTGCAAATAATTTCGTAAGTTTTATACTGTATGTATATTTGTCATTTGTAAGAGGATCAGCGTATTCGTAGTTTTCACGCTTATCTACATTTTGTTTCAAATACTCGTTGACGAGTTCTCTGTTTTCGCCAAGCCTTTCAATATCGGCTGCTGCTTGCCTTAAATACTTAACATTAGCCTCTATTTCTCTTATAAGATTTGCCCTTATTTCGGCATTTTCAAGTTTTTCAATATCTTTAAATTTTTCTTTTTCTATAATAAAGGAATACGTGGCTTTACTGCTGTTATCATAATAAGATACTTCATAATATTTTGGTGAAATCACTGTGCCTAATGCGCCTGTAGCAGGTTTTGCAATAAGATAATCGAACACAGTAAACAAAGGATTTCCGTCTCCCAAGTAAGCCGTATATTTTATATTGCGCATTTCTTCCACTTTTTCCGTAAGCCTTGAGTTGAGATTCAAAATGCTCGGAGGGTTTATGTCATTTTTATATAACACTCCTCCTTTTTCATTGCTCAATTTAAAAGGCACGGCGTTTTCAGATTTAAATAGCGCATTATCATACGGTTTTTCGTTGTCTTTATATTTATCAATATCAAGACCGTATTGCGGATCATACAGATAAGTAAAAGATTCTATAGGAGTTCTCGGTATGGCAGGTCTGTCAGTATCTGAAATTTGAGATCTGGCTGCGGATAAATCGTAACGATGAAACTGTATTAAAAACGGTTTTGACGTATCAACTTTATTGTTTTTATCAACAGGCATACCCGACAAAGTTATTACTATTTCGCCTTCGCCCGAGTTAAAAACTTTTGTAGTTGCGGAAGTATTTTTATCAATATGTTTTTGGAATTCTTTGACAAAAACTCCGGAATCGTTATCAATGAAACTGCTTTTAGCGCCTAAAATATCTCCGGCGGAAAAATCCACATGTTCAAAGCCTTGCGATTCTATGGCTCTGGTAATATATCCAAAAAGAATAAAGTTTCCTTCGACATTTTCGTAAGGATTAATTACAGCCCTTTCCATTTCGCCGTTTTCCTGAAAATCGTACTTTGACGTTTTAATAGGTATTATTTGCTTCCCGTCTTTTATTAAGAAAGAAACGGAATTATCGGCTATGCCGTAAATATCGGTTTTACCGACATATACGCCGGATGTATATTTTTTTACATTGTTGCCGTCATACTCGTAATCCAATTCAGCAACTTTGTTGCCGTCAAAATCAACAACGCTGTCATAAAGCCTTATCTGCGCAGATTCGCCTTTTGTTATAACAACTTTTCTCTCATTATTAAAATAAATATTTTTAGAAGCCCAGTCTATTTGTTTTAATTCGCTTTCGCTTAATAAATAAGTTGTAAATTTCTCTTCTAAAATTTTAGAAGAAGCGACATGGTTTGTAAGGGAACTGAGTTTTTCTAAATCACTATTGATAATCATAGCGCCCGATTGTTCTGCTATCTGATTTAAAATAGCCGGCAGATTATACGTACTGGTTTTAGACGGAACACCCCTGTGCGCCAATTCCGCTCCGGTATAAATTAAAAGTTTGATTTTATTATCGGACGCAGATCCGTCTGAATTAAGAATAAAACCGTCGGCGTCAACCTTCACTTCATTGCCTTCTTTATCTTGATAAGTTTTTATTCCTTCTTTAATAATTTCAATCAGCTGCGCGCCGTTAACATCAACATAGATCTTGTTTCCCATTGTGTCAAAAGCCGCCGTATCGTCGTAGAAAAACTTTTCCATATTGGCAAGAGAAAACAGGTGTCCTTTTTCAGTTGTCAATTCGGAAAGTTTTTGGGTAAAATTTTCAGAGCTAAACGACTTAAAGTCTTTGCCTAAAAAAACAAGAAAATCCTCCCATGTTTTCTTGTTTTTAACGTCAAAGAACTCATTATTTGTTATGGCAAGATGCGTTCTTGAGAGCAAATATCCTTCCGGATGACGCGCTTCTACATAAGCGGTGTTTCCGGCATAATTAAATACTAAAGTTTTATCGCCGACTATTACCGACACTACCTGAGGTTTTTGATTCTCAATATCTTTATTTAAATCTATTCTTAAACCTGCAGTAATACGGTTAGCGTCTTGCCCGTACTGAACGTTAAAATCTATAAATCCTTTTGAATCCACAGTTGCAATAGGCTCTGCGCTGCTTGAAGAATACGCCTGCCACGTTGAATATAATATGTTGCCGCTGTCATCTTTAATATCTGTTTGCGCCCATCTTAAATCTTTTACATTATAAGGAAAAGCAAAATTACCTCTGTCTGCCGCTGCAGATTGCAGTTTTTTAAAAGCAAGCGCAATTTTCCCTTCGTCAGATACCCATTCCTGCGCCATTCGTGTTTTTGGCAAAGAGATAAAATCATCAAGCTTATATTGCTGAATATCCTGTCCGAGATACATAGTCTTTTGATCGGCGCGCTGAATCCTGCCGGGCGTAACCTCATACACGGGCAAACCGTCGTCGAGCCCCCCGTTTATTAACAAAAGTCTCCCTTTTTCTGAAGAAAGAGATCCATCTGCATTTATAATATCGCCGTTGCTGTCAACATTTACGCGATTGCCGTTTTTATCGACATGCACCTGCCTTCCTTTAAAAGAATAGCCTATGTCGTTTTCTCCGTCTGCAAGGCTTACAACGCCGTCAAGATGGCTTAACGAAGTACGCTGATTGTCGTAAAATATTGTTTTTCCGTTAACAACGTGCCAGCGAAGCCTTGCCTGCGTTAAATATTTATTTATGGTTTGCTTTACTTTATCTTCATCTTTTAATTGCGTTTCTTCTCCTTTATCATCCTTAAATAAAATACTTCCCGTTGCATTAGAGTTAAAAGCGGCGGAACTCCCGTTATCGTTTTTAATAATGATTTTGCTTCCTAAGAAAACTCTTTGCGGAACTACGTCAAAAACTGCATTCTGGTCTTCATTATTAGTAAATTTTTCTATGTTTGCTCTTCTCTGCGCTTCCTTATTTTCATAGTATTCTCCGTATATCTGATGCAAGTGGATTATTTCTTTGGTTGTCTCATCGAAATATTGATGATCCACCATATCTTTGGTACCTACTTTACCTATAACGGAAGTTACATTGGAGTTACCGTCTATATCTAAGTGCTTTTTTGTGTGATCTATATAAATAATTCTCTCGCTTCCATCCGACATTTTTACTGTCTTTGAATGTTCATTGATAAAATATAGAGATTGGGCAAAAACGCCGTAATCGGCAAGAAGATCTTTGTTAATCTTCTGCCTGTATATCCCCCCTTTATATTCGGCAAAAGAAGACAAACCCTGCTTATTGTATTCAATGTTAGCGTCATTTGAAACAATCTCTGAATATGACATTTCATACTCAACTTTACCGACAGCATCATCTGCTTTGGTCGCCGATTCATTTACAGGAATAAACGCTTCTTCCTTATATACGGCAACGGGTTGATCGTTTTCGTCCAATGTCAGCGATTGTAAAGAGCGCACAGTCTTTTTAGATATTGTTCCGTCTTCTCTCGTGTCAATAATTGTCGTTGTTTTTTTCGGAACAGAAGTTTCTTCGTTATATACTATTATTAAATCGCCGTCTTTGGTTATTCTTATTCCGTCAACGCTTATAGACACTTTTTGCGCTATCTCTTGTCCTTCCTTTTCTACTATGTTTCCGTCTTTGCCCAAATAATAAGTTACTTTTATACCTTTCATCGAATCCCACAAAGAATGAAGATCTTTCTGCTCATATTTTTTACTCGTAAGACTTGCAAAATTCGTTAAGTCGTTAGTTCCCCGAACGTCCTGCTCGGCCTCTTGTACTACATCGCTTTCAGACTTTGTCTCTGCCGGCGCCGAATCTTGTTTATTGCTGCTAAACTTTTTTATAATCCATGTGAAAAAAGATATTATTGGACCGCCAAAACTTGCTTGATATACAACAGGTTTTTGCAATGGCGCCAGTAAAGCCTGCGGCTGTTGCGACACATTCTGCAAACTATCTTGGGGCGCGGCATTCTGCGAATTATGCTGCGGCGAGGCATTATTATTCTGTCGCTGCTGTATAGAATTGTTTATTATACCGCGCATACGATTAATCATAGGATGGCTGATTTGCTGGAAAACTCCGTTTGTTCTGCCTGCCAACTCCTCGTCTGTAGCATTAACAACTGCAGCTTTTATTGCAGATACTGTGTTTGTATATGGGTCGTTAAGGTTGACATAAATTACAACCCCTGCGAAGTTGCTTGCCCAACCATGAGTTCTTTTCAATTCCCTGAGTTCATTAGTCATTATTGTCAAAGTGCCGTATCCCCGAGCATCTGTTGTTTTGGTTATTGTCCACTTGTTGGTTTTGCAATAGTCATCTTCCAAAACATCCTTTATAAGCTTCTGAAGTTTTATGGCATCTTCTATATCTTGCAAAGTTACCGGAACAATCTCGCCCTTATTATTTTTTTTATACGGATAAAAATCTTTAACCTTAGTCCCCTCGTGTTCAAGATCCCACACTTTGTCCCCTTTTACGTTTTTCTGCTGGGGTTTTCCTTTTTCGTCGGTATCTGTATCAGTAATGATGATTCCACGCGCCTCAGATTCTTTCTTAACTGATTCTACGCCGAGCGAATTGCCTAAATCCCATAAACTAAAAACCGCTTTCTCATATTTTACGGAACCGTCGGCCTCTAGTACGGTCTTGCCTTGCGTGTTTTTAACGGGTTTTAAATAAATAGGGAAAAGCTTGAGCCCGGCTTCTAAAAGAGGATATTCAGGATGAAAAACAGTCCATGAATTGTCGGGATTTTCTATAATTATATAACCCCGCGCCACAGCGTCTTCTTTTAATTTCTGCGCTTCAAAAGCTCTGTCTATATCAGCAAGCTCAATAACTTCTTTTTTATTGTTAACAAGAATAACCGGATATATTTTCAGATTTTCTATATCGCCTTTTGAATTTTTAACTAACCAATAGGCATTACCTTTTTCATCTTTAAGGGACTTGCCGTTTTCGTCCTCAGTTTGAACCGTATAGCCGTTCTTTTCGGCTTCTCTTTTAAGCCATTCGGAGTGAACGGCATAAAAAAGAGGATTGTCTTGAGGTTCATCGATGTTTTTCACTTCTAAGATATCAAGCATTGGCTCTGTCTTTGCAGCATCATAATATAAAAGCTTGCCTTCATCGTCGCGTTTTTCAATATAAGGATAAGCTACGGCCTTAACATCATCATAGCGACTTGCTTTATCTTTGAGCGCGAGATAGAGTTTGTTGCCAGGTTTTATTGACACTCTTAAGACATCGTTTCCCAACTCATCCTTACCATCAGTAAAAACAAAGCTTTCCTTAGCTTTGGTTTTGAGATCTTGAAGTTTAAAAGCAAGCTCAACATTTTCGAGTCTGTTAATTTTATATTTCCACTGAGTTTCGGTTTTTGAATCTTTATATTGCATAATAGGCCAATATATTATTCCTTGTCCTTCTTGTTCTTCTTTTCTTGTCAATTTCCATGAACCGTCTATCCTCTCTTCGATAACGTTATACTGTTTCCCAACTATGTCTTTAAGCCTTCTTACATTAACGGCGTTTGATACGCTACGCTTTACTTCCTGTAAAGCTTTTTCAACTTCCGGAGATTCTCTTGAAAAGAGCGACGGTTTTTTATAGTTTCTTAAGGCATTATCCACTTCTTCGGATATAATTTTGCCGTCTTGGGTTACCAATGGAATGTTCATGTCAATTCCGTCGGGTGTTTGAAATTCAATTGCGGCATTACCGGCGGCGTTTATGCTGACTACAACGTTTTCGTTTTTATGCACGTATTCCTTTTGCTTTTGGACTTCTTTTTGAACGAACGCTATGCCCGGAGACTTATCTAAAGCGTCAAGAAGTTCCTGAGCCGTCATTATGCTTCCGTCTTGTTTGACGGGATTAACGGAATAATTCATTCCGTTGTTCATATTCTTCATTGTATAAGAACCGTTGTTATTTATTGTCATAAAGCTGGGAAGAGCGCGCGAACCTGCGCGTATAAGGCGCGGTAAAGCAAAAATATTAAGAATATTGTCATTTTTTTCATAGACGGCCTGCCCTGCATTTTCACTACCGTATTCTTTATTGTAGGCAGCCTCTCCAACCTTTCCGCCCCCATGTGTTTCTATATATTTTTTCTTATAAAGTTCTATAAATTGCTGCGGCAGCAAAGTCATTTTTCCCGCATTAAATATAGCTTGCTTGGCTTCTTCGTCAGACATTATTGTATTGTTAGGACCTATTCCTTTAGTTAAATCAATTTCAACCGCAAAATCAGATGGATTGTCTTCTCTTGCTCTTGTGCCTACAAGATTGCCGGCTGCGTCATAATAAAATATAAGCTTGCCTTCAAATGTTGAAATAGGCGACCCTATTTGTTTTTCCAGCTCGTCTTTTACGCGCGAAAACCTTATTTGATTGAGCAATGCATGATCGCCTATATAATTGCCGCTTTTATCAAAAGGAAAAGCAATGCCGCCGTCTGGCAAAACAAGATATAAAGTAGTTCCAAGAAAATGATCTTGAAGCTGCGTCTCCATAACCGGATTTCTTCCTAAAGTAGCAGAATACACAAGTTCGCTGCTGCGACCCAATTCTGTATAAACCTTCTTTATAATTTCTTTGGATGAATCAAGGGCAAGAACGTTTTTAATGGCTTTGTCAACACTAAAAATATTGACAATTTCATTATGTCCGATATTGCTATAAATATATAGCTTGAAGTCTTCATTGCCGTCTATCGTAAGATACAAGCCGCGCTCAGCTGTTGCGCCTCCGTAATGCAAACGGCCTGCTCCATATTCTATTAATTCCAAAATTCTAAATATATCGTCAGATTCGCTTCCATTTGTAAAAAAAGCGCCGATAAGAGCTTCGTAGAGTTTGTTTGCATTGTTTGTCTTTCCGGCAGTTATGCGATCGTTGAGATTACTTGGAACATTTTGTATGCCGCCGGGAAGTTTCAAAGCGTCAATAATAGATTGAGCCGCATTTTTACCTATTGTATTTATCTTATTAATATAGTCATAAAGTTTCTTTGCTTTTTCAAGCATATCTGCAGCGTCTTTAGGGCTATTTATCTGATATTTCCCAGAATATAAAGCGTTTTGCAATATTTCTCGGGCATTCGCATCATCTTTATTTTTAAACTCATCCCATTTTATTCCGGTAAGAAATTCATAGAAAGCTGTTAACTCGCCGTTTTTGTTTTTGTCTCTGCCCTCTATTTCTTCTATCAAATCGTCAATATTATTTGACACATTCAACTGGGCTATTAGTGCGTCAACGTCATGCACGCCGTTGACTCCGGTAACATCTTTTTTATAAAGACTTACTCTTACAGGCCTTCCTTGATAATTAACTTCATAATATATATACGACGAATCTGTGTCATTACATTTGATGACTTTATAGCCCAAGCTTTCCTCTGCATCCTGAAACTTTTTCAACTCTGTATAAACTTTATCCATTATTTCCGGCAGATCGGGCACCCTTCCATAAGCGTCAATTGGAAATACATTCATTGCAATTTTCTGTCTGTCAGGCGCTACTATATTGGATTTTGAAATAACAAAAAAATTCTTATTTACGTCTTTATCGTTAAACGAAGACGTATTAATTATAAAATCCTTGTTTGCCAAACCTGCAAAAACTGTTAAAATATGTTCGCTGTTTTTTGCAACATCGGCATCTATTGTATCCGTCGTTGATTGTTTAAACGGATAGACTTTAAAGTTTGAAAACTTTTGACCGTTTACCGTCATACTGACATTAAAATACGGAATCGGATTTTGAGGATCTTTAGGATTTGCTTCCTCAGTGTACTGCACGCTGACATCATCACCTTTCAAATCATTGCATTTTTTATATAACCGATTGTAAACATTACGCAAATGATCGGCGTTTCTTAAAAGCTCATCCATATTTTGTCTCTTGCCGTCTTTAAAAGGATAAATACCGGTTTTGAACCCCGCATCAGTACCTCCTGCATTTATCGTTATTTCAATATAAGGAATTACTTTGCCACCTACGGTTTTTTCTCTATATACGGGTCCGTAACCTTTGTCTGTTAATTTCTTAAACAAGCCAAATATAAAAACAGTATCGTCTATCATGTTTTGAGCGTCTTTTATAGTACCGCCGTCGAAAGGATACAGTTTATACGGCGTTCTCGGATCGCCGTCAAGATAAAGCTTAATATCGCTATTAGTTACTGTAAAATAAAAATCTTTTGTAACTTCATCTACTACCGGATTCAGTACATAACCTTTACCGGAAAGTGTATCGTACACTCTTGTTAATGTATCTAACTCTTCAAGAATCTCTGCTCCGGATTTATCTTTTTGCAATTTATCAAGAGGATATATTGTATAATCATCGGCTCCAAAAGCATTTATTATAATAAAAATCGGATTTTCATTGTCAGATTCATACTCGACTGTGTATTTAGAAGTTAATTGTTCATACACATCTATTATATGCCTTATATCCTTCTCTATATCGGAGATTTTTTGTTTAACATAAGTTCCGGTGTCTGGATCTTTTGCATATAAATAAACGGCATAATTAAAATTCTGCCCGTTGCTGCTCGCTATGTTAATAGTATAGTAAGGTACGCTCTTGCCGTTTATAATGTTGATTTCCGGTATAGGATCAAGACGACCAGGCGCGAATTTTTGCAACATATCATATAATTCCATAAGATCATTAAGACCAACCACCAGCTCGTCTAAGTTTTCAGCGCTGCCGCTATCGGCAAAAGGATGTACTTTTCCTTTGAAATCGCCTTTTGTAACTTCAAAATACCATGAATCTTTACCTTTTTCTTTTAAGTAACCTACAACGGTATATCCTTCTTGAACTAAACGTTTAAACGTGTCTATTATATGCTTAGAGTTTTCTATTATCTTCAAATCTACAGCTCCGGCAGAATTAAAAGGATATATTACATAATCCTGCAGATCCCCCATTTTCAAAGTTTGACTGGGAGTGCCGGACTTTATTGTTAATGTAAAATAACCTATTTTGTCAACGGAAACCCATTTCATTGTCTCGCTCTTAACGCCTTCATGAGTAACTATTGCTTTATATGTATCAAATATATGGTCTATTGCTTCTTTATCATAATTATTGCCCTGATAAATCTTAATAGCCCATTTGCCGCCTAATTTTGCCGGATCTACTCCTAATTCTGTCGCCAATTCAGGATCAAAATTCTCAACATCGTTTCTTCTAAAAATATCATAAGCTATATCGGTATTTCCGTTTTCAAATTGAGTACCGCCAACTGGTTCATAACGGCCATCATCTTTAAGAGTATCAAGGAATGTCTTATTCAATAAAGCATCTTCAAAAAATTGTATTAACCCAGCTTCATCTCTAATACCTGTGCTGGCGCTGCCTGCATATACTTCGATTGATTTTTTACTACCATCAACTAGAACTGTAACTGTATAAATCAACACATGATTATCGCCCTCAGTTTTAACTGCAATCGTCCATCCAGAATAATTTTTGTTCAACCAGCCTTGAAACCCTTTTCTTGCATCAAATAATGCTTCGCTTTGTTCAACTATGTCTTTAATTTGCCCGCCTGCGTTAAACGGATATATGTCCATGTCCGTTATCCCATACTTTTCTGTCTTAAAATAAAAATTCTTCTTGTCGTCTCGTGTCGTCTGCGGCGTTACAGAAAAACCGGCTTTCTTTAATTTTTTGTACGTATCATATATAAATTCTATATCAGCTCTGTTAAATATGAGTTGATTTTGAGTATTATATGGATATATATCCATTTCAAAACCAGCGCCATCTCCTACTTTTACTGTTACATGAAACCACGTTATGTCATTTTCAGTTATCCTTTCAACCGTACCGGCGCCAAATATATCTTTTAACGCTTTTTCAACTTCAGCCATATTTAAATCTCCTACAAATTCATTATAAAGGGTTATGGCGTCTTTTATTACATTATCTTTACCCGGATATATTGTGGCTGTCTTTTCTACGTTGTCTTTTGTAGCGCTTACTTTATAACTTAAAGTATGGTTGGCATCATTTGCAACTGTGGCGTATATGGTTATTTTAGTATATCCATTCTTCCCCAATTCTTTCTGAAATCCTGCTCTTGCCGTAAATAATTCAACACTTTTTTCAACAATGTTCCCAATTTTTCCGCCGGCGTTAAACGGATATATGTCCATGTCCGTTATTGTAATTTTTTCTTCCACAAATTTTACTGCAAAATAAAAGTTCTTCATTGAGTCTTTTGTCGCGCTCGGCGTTATGATTTCATATTTTTTGGTTTTTACTAAGTCATTCCAAACTGCAAAAATAAATTTTATTGCTTCTATGTCAAGAGAAGACCCCAAATACACTTTTAACGTATGGTTAGATGTTTTCTCGGTAACTTCGTAATAAGCCGCTTGAGCATCATCAGTATTTAACATCCCTATGCTGTATTCGTCGCTGGTGAATGCAGCTTGAAGAGCTGCTAATATGCCTTGCGGATCTAATTGCGCCAATGCGTTATCTACATTCCTACGAGCTCCGCTGCCGTCAAACAATAATACGGTAAGGGATTTTAAAGCTTTAGATTTTTTCGTTGTCGTTCCATTTTCTTCAACTGTATAATAGGCATTATCACTGACATCGTTTATATCAAATCCAAAACGAGCTTTGAAAAGCCCACGGTTAACTTCATTGTCTTCTATTGCGTTATTTAAAGAAACATATGCCCTAAAGTTCTCAATTGCCTGAGCATCGTTTAGTTCTTTATCGACAATTCCGTCATTATTCGTGTCCAAGTACATCAGTTGAGAAAGTAAGTTTAAAGCATGTTCTTTGTTTGTTCCTCCGGCATTGAATAAGTCTTCTAAACTAGTATAATTCCCCAGCTGATATTTGTACCACCTGTTGAAAAGCTTGAGAAGATCAGCCTTATCCGGAGCGTTGATTATAGAGGTATATAGGATTTGCGGATCAGATCTCCTAGTACGTATTATTTGACGGGACTCTATGCCTTTTTGTTCTCCTTCGCCAAACGCATCCCGAAAGCTCTCAACATAAGCGTTCCAATCATTTTCAGATATGTTCCATTTATCCCGCGCTAAAGCTAAAATCTTTATGTCGTCTAAAGATTTATTAAACCTTCTCTGTAAAGCATCCTTATCATTATCGTCATTTTTAAGCCCGTAGAGATATCCTATCCCTCTGTATATGTTTTTAGCAATGGTTTTAAAGGCTCGCGCATCTTGAATTTCTTCGATCCCGCTTGCATAAGTATTCAAAGCGCTAAACAATATATCTTCCTGATATGAATTTACAGTATTTACGGCAAACCTTGCAAGCGCAGAAAGTTGATATCCTTCTTGTTGTGTTACAAGACCTTCATCAATAAGCATTTGGCTTATTGCTTCTTGAATTTTTTTGTCAAGTTCTTCTTTCTTCAAGCCTTTATTGTTTTTGTCGTTCATTACCTCTTTGACTTTTGCTTCTATCTTCTTATAAAATTTCTCGTCTTTGCTAAGTTCTCCTTTAACTGTTGCAATAATTTGATTAGATAAATCCGCGGATAAATGAGAAAGCTTGAAGATACTAATAGGCAGATATTCTCTCATAACACTTTGTATAGCTTCTGTAACAGCCAAACCTATGGAGGTGTCAAGCTTAGCATTCATTTCGGCATTTTCTTTTTTTTCATCTTTCTTGTTCTTTAAATCTTCCCATATTTGCTTAAGATCTGCGGTAGCAGTTAAATTAAGACTCCAATTTACAAAATCCGTAAATCCGCTTAAATGGACATCTCCATATTTGTACCCATAATTTACATCGGCGCGCAAAATGACTTTGATATAATCTCTGAGATAGACCTTATTCTGTTCATCAAGAGGAGAGCCTCCTTGTTCAAATCGTTTCTCAAATATTTTAGCAATATAGTCCGTTTTAGCGTACTCGGACATATATCCCTGAACTATGTTTAACATCTGATTGCGCTCATTTTCTCCTAAGGAAGAACTTTCATCAAAATACAACTCAACGTAACGCGCGGCCAAATTTGCAATGCCGTCTTTATAAAAAGGTTCACTCATGTTTTCTCTTGCTTCGGCTTCGGCTTCGGCTTCGGCTTTTGCTTCGGCTTTTGCTTTGGATATTTGCTCCATAAGATAATTTACGTTATCCGGTTTTGCCTCTTTTAAATGCTGTATTTCAAAAAACAGGAAATCAATCAAAATATCAGATTTAGAACTTTTCGCTAACTCTTTTTTAATCTCTTTTTTAATAAATGCAATGTCGGTATTGGATATGTCTTGTTCAGATTTCATTACCATACTTGCATCATCCCATAATTTGGCAACATATTTTTTTAAATATTGCTGCATAAGATGCATTTGAAAAGCGCGTGAGAAATATTCAAACCTATCAGGCCGGCTGCCGATATAATTCGAAAATAATATACCATCGTTTATTAATTCTTCAGATTCCTGCTTTATAGAATCCTTGGATACTGATATTGCGCTGTTAAGAGCGTTAAGAATACCTTCTTCTTCTTTTGTCTTTTCTGATCCGTATTTGGATTTTAAAATAATGTGGTTTAGAAGAGCCATACGCGTTTGAATGGCAATGATGTCCGTAGTTTTGTTGTTATGCTTTATTTTTTTAATATCCTGATTTAGTATATCGCCTAAAATTTCGCGCATATGTTTGTTGAGCGCAGTTTTTGCCCACTCCTGACTATTAAAAGATTCTCCCTGTTCGTTTTTTGCCAAAACATAATCTTGCGCCAAAACGTCTTTTACAGATGTGGTAAGATTATATTGCCCCATATCAGAAGGCAAGACTCTTCCCGTAAACAACTCATAAACGGCGCTTAAAGCTTCTGTTCTGTCTTCTTTTGTAATTTCAATTTTTCTCAATGCGAGTTCCCGCTGCGAAAGCCCGTCCAGCTCTTGCTGATCTTTTAAAATCTTGTTTAATTGATCTACATAAGGTTGAACTTTCTTAAAATTGCGTTCGCTTTCCGGTTTTGCAATTTCTGCGGCAAGCCCTTCTCTTATATCAAGAAGAAGTTTCTGAAGTCTTATCACCTCTTTAGCCCATAAAAGATGAGTATTCATATCCAGATAAGCTGTCGGCGAGTTTAAAGATTTTGCAATATCGTTATTAATCTTTGAGTATAAGCTGTTTAACATAACGTTTATATTTTTATATCTGACAAGCGCCTCTTGGAAATTGTTCTTTGCAAAAAGTGAAGCAGCATCGCTTATTTCATTACCAATTCCGACAATTTGCCCGGTGGGAATAAATTCCGGAGAACCGTTTAGAGAACTCATAACGGGATTTTTCCAAACTTTAACCATTTGTCCGTCTATCTCTTCGTCCGTCTGCGCCGAAAGAGCCGAAAGAGCCGAAAATAAAGCCGAT
>JAISRM010000200.1 GCA_031273645.1 Endomicrobium sp. | reverse complement strand
TATTCCCGAAATTGACGCTTCAGAATTTACCTACGTTAAAAATGACAAAGAAGCGGTTATTCTTGCAAAGAAAACCGGTAAAATTGCGATAATAGTTCCCGCTACTCCGATAGAATCTCTTAAAGCCATCAGCCTTAATAATGAAATGATGCCCCAGAAATCAACTTATTTTTATCCGAAACTCGCAAGCGGAATAGTTATAAGAACCGTTTAAATTTTTGCGATCGCCGGAAACAAAATTGCGGCTTTATCCGTCAGTTTTGCGTCCGCGCGCTCTAAATAAAAAGGCGGGAAAGTGTCTTTGTTAATTGATGTTTTTTTAATCGCAAGCGTTTTGATTATAGGATGGCTTGGCTGGTCGGCCGGCGTTACGCGCAGTTTTTTTGCGCTGGCTTCAGGTTTTCTTGCCGTTTACGCGGCTTCAAAATATCCTTATCAGGAAGGCATAAATTACTGGCTGGTTTTTGTTATAGCGGCTCTTTTTGTCGCGCTGGCCGGCGGTTTTGTATTAAGGCTTGTGAAATTTTTTTTTATGAATCCGTTTGACAAAGCGGGCGGAGCGATTTTAAGCGTTTGCGTTTGGATTATCGTCTGCGTAAACGTTTTGATACCGACTTTAACGCACGGAACGCGCGCCTTAGACGGTTCGGGAAAAACGCTTTATAAGACGCTGTCTAAAACAATTCAA
Source organism: Endomicrobium sp. (assembly GCA_031273645.1). Lineage (GTDB taxonomy): Bacteria > Elusimicrobiota > Endomicrobiia > Endomicrobiales > Endomicrobiaceae > JAISLV01. The sequence continues at coordinate 19,959 of JAISRM010000200.1, read as the reverse complement.
ACAAACGCGCCTTTACTGAAAGATTATGTTCCCCCTTATCTTGAAGAAAAGGTTTTACGGCGTCAAAGCCGCGCCGGCATAAAATAAAAACCGCGTTTTATCTTTAACTTTAAAAATATGCATAGAGGAAAAAATGAAAAAATTAAGATTGGGTTTTCCAAAAGGCAGCCTTCAGGAATCAACTGTTGAATTATTCAGAAGAGCCGGAATAAGAATAAGCGTTTCTTCGCGCTCGTATTTTCCCACAAGCGACGACGACGAGCTTGAAATAATGCTCGTGCGTTCGCAGGAAATGGCAAAATATGTGCAGGACGGTTTTTTTGACGCCGGTCTTACCGGTTACGACTGGATATGCGAAAGCGGCGCAAAAGTGTCTGAAGTCTGCGAATTAAATTACGCAAAGTCGGGCTTTAGGCCGGTGCGGTGGGTTTTATGCGTGCCTGAGGGTTCAAAGATAAAATCCGTTAAAGATCTTCAGGGCAAAAGAGTCGCCACCGAGCTTATAAATTACACTAAAAAATATTTTGCAAAAAACAAAGTAAAAGCCGATATAGAGTTTTCATGGGGCGCCACCGAAGCTAAAGCCGGACGCCTTGTTGACGCTATAGTTGATTTGACCGAAACCGGCTCTTCTCTCAGAGAAAACAAGCTTAGAATAGTTGACGAAATACTTTCTTCTACTACGAGATTTATAGCTAACGACAAAGCTTTATGCGACAAATGGAAAAAAGAGAAAATAGAAAATCTGGCCGTGCTTTTAAAAGGCGCGCTTGCCGCCGAAGGAATGGTAGGTCTTAAAATGAACGTTGCGCGCGCGGCTTTGGCTAAAGTCGTTGCGGCTTTGCCCGCCTTAAAAAAACCTACAATTTCGCAGTTAAGCGACGAAAACTGGGTCGCCATTGAAGTGATACTTGAAGAAAAAACGGTAAAAAAGATTATACCGGCATTAAAACGCGCCGGCGCCGAAGGCATTATTGAATATCCTCTCAATAAAATTATTTATTAAGAGATCGGCGCATTAAATTTGGAATTTAACGGCGGACAAGCGTTTTGCATATACATATATAATATGAGGAAAAATTTATGAATAATGTCAGGGTTCGTTTTGCGCCGTCGCCTACCGGCGATTTGCATATAGGAGGCGTCAGAACGGCTTTATTTAATTGGCTTTACGCTGCAAAAAGCGGCGGAAAATTTGTTTTGAGAATAGAAGATACCGACGAAGCCCGTTCCACCGACGCTTCTACTCAGGTAATTTTAGACGCGATGAAATGGCTTGGACTTAATTGGGACGAAGGACCCGGCGCAGAAATTGCGGAATTTGCTCCTTATTATCAGATGCAAAGAAATGAACTCGGCGTTTACCAAAAATACGCCGACGAACTTATAGCCGCAGACCTTGCATATAAATGTTACTGCACTCCGCAAGAAGTTGACGAAATGCGTAAAATTGCGCAGGCAAACAAACTGCCGCATAAATACGACGGTCGCTGCGCTCATTTAACGCCGCAGCAGCGTCGGGAAAAAGAGGACGGCGGCGCAAAATCCGTTATAAGGTTTAAAATGCGCAAAGACGGCAGCATAATTTTAAACGATTTGATAAGAGGACAAATTGAATTTTTTAATTCTCTGCTTGACGATTTTGTCATAATGAAAGCAAGCGGAGTTCCGACGTATAATTTTGCCTGCGTTATAGACGATCATCTTATGAAGATGACTCACGTTTTAAGGGGCGACGACCATATTTCAAATACGCCGCGCCAAATTCACATATATAACGCTTTTGCATGGAAAGCGCCGGAATTTGCGCATATGGCGATGATATTGGGTTCCGACGGCGCAAGGCTTTCTAAACGGCACGGACACACTTCCGTTTTAGAATACCGCAGCGAAGGCTATTTACCGGAAGCTTTGCTGAATTATCTTGCGCTTTTAGGCTGGGCTACCGAAGACAGCCGGCAAATTTTTACCATACCCGAACTTAAAGAAAGTTTTTCAATAGAAAGATGCGGAACAAGCCCCTCGACGTTTGACCCCGCCAAACTTTTGTGGCTTAACGGGGAAAAAATACGCTCTAAAACTTCCGCAGAAATTTACGAGTTGTTTATAGACTGGCTGAAATTCGTTTCAAATGAAAGTTTAATTGAAGGCTGGGATAGAGAACTGCTCAAAAAAGCGATAGCTTTGGAACATGAAAAAATTAAAACGCTGAAAGACATTGCGCCTTTAGTTGACTTCTTTTTTACAAAAGAAGTCGTCTATCAGGAAGAAGCGGTGAAAAAAGTTTTTGAAAAATCAAAAGACAGCGCGAAAATAGTTTTGCAGGAAAGCTTTCAAAGGCTTGCCGGACAGACGGATTTTAGCGCGCAGGCTCTTGAAAAATACGCAAGGGATCTTGCCGCCGAAAAAGGCATAGGGACAGGAAAAGTTTTTCACCCGATAAGAGTTGCGGTTTCCGGAAGAACGCAGGGACCCAGCCTTTTTCACATGATGGAAGTTATGGGAAAGCAAGAGGTTTTGCGCAGAATAGAGACCGCCGTCAATAAATTTTTTTAAACAGCGCCGCGCATTAAACGATAATAAATTTTAATGCAGGCGCGAAATATTATAAACGCAAAAGGAGCTTTGATATGGCTGAAGAAAAACTTGATTTTAATATTTATTTTTTTAATCTCGTTACAATGTTTTCGTCGGCGGCTTGGCAGCAGCTGGGCAAAACAGCAAGCCCCGTTGACGGCAAAATAAAAAGAGATTTAAACGGAGCTAAAGTTACTATAGACATGCTCGTCATGATCAGAGACAAAATGAAAGGAAATCTTACTAAAAAAGAAGAAGAAATTCTCGGCTCAACCATCGCTAATCTTCAAATGAATTATGCCGATGAAGCCGCAAAACCTATAGACGCGCAAAATGAAAATACGGCGTCTGTTGAAGATAAAGAGCATAAAGACGATTGCGGCTGCGGCTGTCATTAAAAATTGACCGGCGGTTATTGTTTGAATCTGCAAGTATAAAAGGTTGTAGGGGGCAAAAGTATTATGAAAATTTTAACTATAACAGGCTCTTTAGCAAAAAACTCAATAAACAAAAAATTATACGCTTTGATAAAACCGCTGGCTCCGCAGGATTTTGAATTTGAAGAAGCCGATATTTCGCAAATACCGTTTTTTAACGTTGACATTGAAAATCCGATTCCGGAAAGCGTTGCGGCGTTTAAAGAGCGGGTAAAAAACGCTGACGCCGTATTATTTATAACTCCGGAACATAACCGTTCAATTCCGGGAGTTTTGAAAAATGCGATAGACTGGGGTTCGCGTCCTTTTGGCAAAGGCGTTTGGATAAAAAAGCCGGCAGCCGTTTTAGGCGCAAGCCCAAGCGCTATGGGCGCTTTTGCCGCTCAAACCCAGCTGAGATCTCTTTTGTCTTTTTTGGGCGCAAAAGGTATGTATCAGCCGGAAATTTATTTAAATTTTTCGGCAAACGTAGATAAAGAAGGGAATCTTTCCGATTCTTCAAAAACTCTTTTTAACAGATTTTTTGCAGAATTTAAATCACAAATACCGCAAAACGCCTAAAAGCAGAGACAGCAGATCTATTTTTAATTGTTAATATATATTCCGCAGCTTACTCGCCTCGCGAATTTACGCGCGGGTTTACGCGCGGGTTCACTTGCCAAATGAAAAAAATAAAGATATACTTTTGACAATTTATATTAGCTGATAAAGAACGATATTGCGCGGGGAAACCAATGAACATTAATGCCGACAACTTATACTTATTAAAAGTATTAAAAAATTTCAAATATTTAAATATCTTATAAAACATATGTGTTTTTATTAGCATATGTTTTTATTTTTTTGTACAATCTTAAACAAAATGTTTTTTAAACATGATGTTCTTTTTTTAAAATCAGATTTTTAATTTGGAGAAATTATATGATACGAAACTCGGCTTTTATTTTTATTTGTCTGTCTCTTGTTTTTTTTGCCGGCAGCGCCGGAGCAGAGCGCCGGCAAGCTAACCCTACTTTAAAGCAAATTGTAAAAAACGAAGGCTATAAAGTTACGATTTATTTTGACGTTTCTTCGTCGCAGCTTAATATTGATTCAAGGGACGCCATAATGAGAGTTGCAAAGCTTCAGGCGGTTTCCGATACAAAAGCGTTTTTGTCGGGTTACTCCGACAAAACCGGCGCGTATGAAAAAAACTTAATTTTAAGCCAAATGCGCGTTAATGCCGTCAAAGATTTTTTAATTGGGCTTGGCATTAAAGAAGAAAATATACATGCTGAATTTTTCGGAGCCAATGACTCTGCCGATTCAAGCGATACTCCGGAAGGATACGCCAAAAACAGAAGAGTTGAAATAGTTCTTTTAGCAAAAGACGCGGCACAAGAGACCGCCGAAAATTCAGCTGCCGAAAATTCTGTTTCCGCAGAGACGCAAACAGAAATACAGCCTGAAGCGTCATGCATATAAAAAATTTGTAAGAGATATCTTTGAAAAGCAGTTTTTCAGGCTTCGCCTATTTTATGGGACACACAGACTTCGTCTGTTTTATGGGACACAGCTTGTGTCTGTTTTGTTTGTGTCTTGTCATTCCCATGAAAATGGGAATCCATGTTTAATGTTAATATAGTTTTTAACATTATTTCTTTTAAAAACGTAAGGTAAAAAGAATTGTTTAGTAAACGTGGATTCCCGTTTTCACGGGAATGACAAACGGAAAGATGACAGCTTGTGTCTGTTTTTATAAAACAGCCGAAGGCTGTCTGACAGAATTTTTTAGTAAACGTGGATTCCCGCTTTCGCGGGACAGGCTTCGCCTGTTTTATGGGACACAGCTTGTGTCTGTTTTGTTTGTGTCTTGTCATTCCCATGAAAATGGGAATCCATGTTTAATATTAATATAGTTTCTAACATTATTTCTTTATTCTTTTTAAAAACGCAAGGTAAAAAGAATCGTTTAGTAAACATGGATTCCCGTTTTCACGGGAATGACAAACTGAAAGACGACAGCTTGCGTCTGTTTTTATAAAACAGCCGAAGGCTGCCCTATGAAAATGGGAATCCGTTTTTGTTTTATATTTTTTTATTCTTATTTTTTTGTTACGGTTTAATAATGTTTGTAAATGTAAACGGGAGAACCAATGAAGCTATCGTTAAAATTTTTTGCCGCGTGTTTAATTATCGTCTGTCAGACATTCGTCTCTCAGAGCGGGTTTTTATGGGCGCAAAGCGCCGCGCTTTCTGAAAAACTTCAGGAACAGATTACCGAAAGCCAAAGAAGCCAAACTCTTGAAGAGCAGTCTTCGCAATTAAAAAGCAAAGAAGACGAAAAACACGCTCAATTTGAAGAAAAAGTTCAAGATTTGGGAATTTCGGAAGATGGAACCGCCGATAAGCCTAAAAAAGAAAACGACAGGAAAATACTTTTGTTAAAAACTCTAAAGTTTTCGCAAAGCGACGTTTTGCCCGCCGATTTCTTTGACGCTTTAAAACAAAAATACGAAAATCAGATGATAAGCGTAAACGACATTTACGAAATAGTCAGCGCCGTCAATAACGAATATACGGTTAAAGGATATATTTCTTCGCAGGCTTTTCTTGCAAAACAGGATATAAATTCCGGAACGCTTTTTATCAGCCTTGCGGAAGGAATAATAGATAAAGTAAACGTAAAAGGAAACAAACATACAAGAGAAAGCTATATAAAACGCTATATCAATTTTGAAAATACCGACAATCTTAACGCCAATATAACAAACCGGCAGATAATGGAGTTTAACGCTTCAAACGATGCAAAATCAAGAATAGCTTTGGCGCCGGGAGAGGTTTTCGGCACAAGCGACGTGGATCTTATAATAGAAGAACCCAACTTGTTTTCCGGCGGATTGTTTAGCGACAATGGCGGACAACAAGAAACCGGAATGATAAGAGTCGGCGGTTTTGCAAGCGCAAACAGCCTTGCCGGATACAGAGACATATTAAGTTTGGGCGGCTTGTACAGCGAAGGTTCTTACGCGGCTTATCTTAATTATGAAATTCCGGAACCTTTTTTTAACGCAAGAGTCGGAGCGGCTTTTAATTATTCTCATACGGAAATAATAAAAGGAGATCTTAAAGATTTAAACGTTAACGGCAGTTATTTGGCCGGCTATCTTTATATAAAAAGACCTTTTTTTGTAAGAGAAAACGCAGTCACAAACGCAGCTTTTAATATCGGAACGGGAAACGGTTTAAGCTATATAGCCGGTTATCCCACGCAGGACGTAAAAACTGATTATTATTCTTTCAGCGTTGACAATACGCTTATTACTAATTTCGGTTATTTTTTTAATATGCTCACATATTCGCAAGGGTTTAAACTTATAGACGGCGAAACAAATTTTGAACAGCTTTCTTATTACGGAGAATTTTTTTCAAAAATATATAAAACTTTCGGTGCGGTTCTCAAATTAAAAGGGCAGGCCGCTTTTGAAACCGTTCCAAACTCAAACCAGTTTTCCATAGGCGGCGCAAACAGCGTTAGAGGTTACGGCGAAGGAATGCTTGCGGGCAGAGACGGCGTAAGCATAAATTTAGAAGCCCAGTACGATTGCGATATAATAAAATGGAAACCTCTTACTTATTTAAGAGGCTACGCTTTTTTTGATTACGGAGTTGTCTATCCCGATAAAGCCATAGTCGCTTCCGCCCATAACAGCGAAGATATTTACAGCGCGGGTTTTGGTTTTAAATTCGGATTATTTAAATATGCCGAAGCAAATCTCACGTGCGCTTTTCCGCTGGATTACGAAGAATATTCCGGCGTGCCTAAAACAAAATTTTTATTCTATTTGCAGGGAAAAATATAATGCGCGTTTTTTTTAACATTTTAAGAGACAGAGCTTTTATAAAAAATATACGGAGAAACTTATGAAGAAAAAAATCGTTGCAGTCTTTAGCGCCGTTTTGTTTGCATTTGCCCAGACGGGTTTTGCGCAGATGATAGTTACCGACGGGAAAACCGACACTTCCGTGCTTGTTAACGGCAATGTTTCAGACGTTCATACTAATACGTCTTCAGGAAACACGGCCTTTAACTCTTTTAAACAGTTTGACGTGTATTTAAACAATACCGTCAATCTTCACTTAAAAAACGGAATTAATAACCTTGTAAACCTTGTCAGCGATAAAACCACTAATATCGACGGCGTATTAAACGCTTATAAAAACGGCAAAATAGGCGGCAACGTTTTTTTCTTAAATCCTAACGGAATAATTATAGGAAAGTCCGGCATAGTAAACGTAGGCGCTCTTACCCTTGCCGCTCCCACCAAAGAGTTTATGGATTCCATAATAAATTCCGACAGAAGCGTTTCTTCTCTTATAACAAAAGCCATACTTGCCGGCGACATTCCGATAAATCCGGCGGGAACAATATCAATCAAAGGCAAAATAAACGCAGATGACGGCGTCGGCATTAAAGGCGGAGACGTCAATATCGCAAAGAGCGGAGAAATAAAAACCATAAAACCTTCCGATATTGCAAATACGCAGGGGATTGAAGAAACGGAAGTTTTTGTTAAAGACGGGCAAATTGTGATAGGCGCTAAAAACGATTTTATAAACGAAGGAAAAATCAGCGCCGGCGGGGCGGATATTTCCATTACGGCCGGCAATAATACGGATCTTAAAAACGGTTCCGTAATATCGTCAAACGGACTTGGCGCAGACAATGCCGGAAATATTTATATTTGGGCGGATAACGATTCTTATTTAAGAGACGGCGCGCTTGTGTCGGCAACGGCGCAATACGGCGACGGCGGTTTTGTGGAATTTAGCGCAAAGAACAGCGTTTTTCTTGAAGGCTGGGGTTTAGCGGCGTATTCTCTTTACGGAAAAGGCGGCACTGTTTTTATAGATCCTACGGATCTTGTGATTTCGGTTTCTACAAATACGCTCGGCGCAAATTATATTATGGATGCCACAAACAGTATTATGGTAAACGGCGGCGTTGCTATAAACACAACTAAATCCGGAGACAGCGCGGGAAATATTTCCCTGCAGGCTCCAAACATCACTTTAGGAAACAACGTTTCTTTAACCGCCTCCGCCGGAGCCGGTAAAAACGCCGGCAATATAACGCTTCAGGGTTCTGTTATAAACATAGGAAACGGCGTTACTATAGACGCTTCAAACAGCGCAGATGCCGCAAGAGGCGGCGATATTCTTATAGAAGCTATCGCCACGGCGGCAACTCCTTGGATAAAATCTGCAACCGCTTCAATAAATATAGGAAACAATTCCGCAATCAAAGGAAAAAACATAACTATTCATTCACTGGCTTCTTCGCAGATAAATTTTGAAGGAACAACGTCTTCTGCAGATTGGGAGCAGGAAGACGCTCCGGCAGATATTCAAAGCGCCATTACTACTGTTGACACGACAACGGATTTAAATCAAAGCGCAAGCGGAACGACTCTTGACTTTTTAGACGATTACGGTCTTATCGCTATGGCGGGCATTATTGATCTTACTTCTTCTATTACAATAGGCGCAGGCGCTCAAATTACGGCTACAAACGATTTGTTTGTAAAATCGGAAATTGATTCTCAGCTTAAGCTTATGGTCCCTTTTGTAAATTTGGCGGTAGCCTACGGAAAAACAAAAACTAACTCTTTGATAGACATAAAAGGCGGCGCAGTTTTATCAGGCGGCAAAGTTGAAGTAAACGCCTACACAAATACTTCGTTAGATTTAACAGCAATGGCAATGAGCAACGCTTCAGTAGGGTTTGGTCCGGCAGACGGCGCGGTTTCTATTGGAATAATGGATGCGTCAAATAAAGTCAAAATAGCTGCCGGCGCTCAATTAAATTCCGGAACGGGCGGCGTAAGCGTATCGGCAAAAACCGATAAAAGCATGAAAGTATCTGCTTCGGCTTCGGCAATGGATTCAGGCGTTCTTGCTGCTGCTGCGGCAGTTTCTTTAAGCAATGTTGACAATGAAGTTGATATGAACGGCAGGATAGTTTCAGGGGGAGCTACAAATATCTCTTCCGTAATAGACAGCGCAGACAATCGCTCTGTTTCAAGCGCGGGAGCCGGAGACAGCCAAGTTACATATTATGTTAACAAAGGCATGAATTTTGTTTCGCAGAAAAGCAAATTGGCCAATCTTTTTCATAAAGGCGGAGAATTTGAAACGCAGTCGCATTCGTCTTTCGGCGCGGCGGCTTCTGTGGCTTACAGCGAACACACTAATAAAGCGACGGCAAAAGTCGGCTCAAATGCCGATATAATGTCTGAGGGCAATATTGATATAAAAGCAGAAATTACGGAAAACAGGATAAGACATGCGGCAAACGCATCCGTCGATTCTGTTGATAAAACCGATCAACAGGGGCAGGGAGAGGGATATACCAAACAAAACGGCGGCGCGGCGGCGGTCGCAATTTCCGAATACAATAATAACGTTACCGCTTATATTAACGACGGCGCGCAATTAGATTCCAAAGGAAACATAACCGTTGAAAGCAGGTTTTTGCTGCCTTATGAAATCACATGGCATCAAATAAACGGGCTTTCTGATATTACAAGCAAACTCAACGGAAATCTCGGAATACAAAACGGATTTTTTACCACTTGGGCAAACTCCACCGTATCAACTAATCAGGAAGGGGGAGAAGGCGGTTCTCAGCAGGGCGACGTCGCTTTTGCGGCTTCTTTTAATATGGCGGCGTTTAATTCTTCGTCCAAAGCATATATAGGCAAAAACGTCAAAATCAATAAAAGGCTTGCGCAGGGCGATACGCCCGGCAAAGTTTCCGTAATTGCGGATTCTTCAATAAGCACTTTGAATTATGCGGGCAATATGGGTCTGCTGTTTGGAGCGACTGACGCAAAAACCGGCATAGGCGCGGGCATGGTTTGGATCTCATACGACAATAAAACGGAAAGTTATATAGACGACGGCGCAGATATTAAAGCCTCTTCAATTGACGTTAAAGCCGACAGCGCCAAAAGAGATATTACTCTTGCCGTTTCCGGAAATAAAAAAGCCGAAAGTTTCGGGTTTAACGGAGTTTTTAACTGGGTTGAAAACAACAGCCTTACTCTTGCCCATATAAGCGCGTCTGCAAGATTGAATTTAGTAAATAACGGCGCGTTAAATGTTTCCGCTTTCGACGACACTCAGCTTTTTAATATTGCAGGCGGACTTTTAAGAATGGCCGGTTCCAAAAACGTCGGCATAGGCGCGGCGGTCGCTTTGATCGATTCGACAAGAGTTACAAAGGCTTATATCGGAAGCGACGAAGATGAAAACGCTCCCATGTGGGACGAAATTACGGCGGGTAATGTAACGGTTTCGGCTTCTAACGAAGGCGATATTTACGCTGTTTCGCTTGCGGCGTCAGTGCAGGCGGGTTCCGGCAGTCAGTCGGAGCAGGCCGCGCAAGACGATATGGAAGCCGGAGCGTCGCAGTCTCAGGGCGGCGGCGGCGGATACGGAATCGGAGTTTCCGGCGACATAAGCATAACTGACTCGCAATCTGAGGTCAAAGCTTTTGTCAACGGAGCAAATATAATAGGAAACGATATTTCTATTGACGCGCAAGACAGCACGCAGATTTATACCGTTTCCGGGTCGGCGGCGCTGGAACTTAACTCAGACAGCAAGACGTCCGTAGGCATAGCCGGTTCTGCAAGCGTCAACACAATAGAAAATCAAGTGGCGGCTTTTGTAAAAAATGCGCATATAAACAGTTCAAAACTCAACGTAAACGCTAAAAACGATTCCTATATTTTATCTATAGCCGCAAGCGGTTCCGCCGCGCCTGTTTCCAAAAACGGAATATCCGTAGCGGGAAGCGTGGCTATAAACGAAATTGATAACAGCGTTTCGGCGTTTGCAGATTTTTCAACAATAACTGCAGCAGACGACAAAGCTGAATTTAAAGCGCAGGACGCAAGTGAAATAATTGCGGTAGCAGGCGGGGTAAGCGTTGCAAAAACTGTCGGCATAGGAGCTTCGGTAGGAATAAATAACATAAACAATGCGGTTTCGGCTTATTTAAAGAACGCTTCCGTAAATGCGCCGGAACTTGTTGTCAGCGCTTTAAACGATGCTTCTTTAATTGCGGTATCAGGCACGATAGGAGCCGCTTTAGAGAAAATGGCGGCCGCAGTAAGCGTGGCAATCGCCGAGATAGATAACGATACGCAGGCTTACATAATAGAAAACTCAAACATTGAAGTTTCTAACACAAACGTTTCCGTTTCTGCTGAAAACAGATCTGAAATGACAAATATTGCAGGAGCTGTCGGAGTGGGAAAAGAAGGCGGCGTAGGCATAGCTACTGCGGTAAGCAAAATTTATAATGATACGAAAGCATATGCCTCAGGTTCAACTATAAAGGCAAATAGCAATATCGTGTTTTCTGCAGTTTCTCAAACCGAAACAGAAACTGCGGCCGCTTCCGGCTCGGCAGGTTTAACGGCCGGAGTCAGCGGAAGCGTGGCGGTAAACGACATAGACACCAATACTAGCGCTTATGTCGTCGGAAATTCCAATTTAGAAGCTTCCGGCTCTATAAAAGTAAGCGCATTATCAAACAATATAATTAATTTTTACGGCGGAATGATAGCCGCCGCCGGAAAAGCCGGATTTGGCGCGACGGTAGCCGTAAATTCAATTTCTAACAACGTTTCTGCATTCGTTGAAAATTCAATAATAAAAGTTTTAGGAAATTTCGTTTTAAAAGATTTTGCCGGAGCTGATAAAAGAGGATTGTTGGTCGAGTCTAAAGTAAACGACGACGTAAACGTTTACAGCGTAAATATCGGCGCGGCCGGAAATGTCGGCGTTGCCGCAGACGTTACGGTAAACAATATTGAAAGCGCTGCGCAGACTTCGCTAAAGAATACCGCAATAAACCAAGGCGTCAGCGATCCTACGCTGCACAACGAGCAAGGCGTTTACGTTACGGCTGAAAATTATATTGACGTTGAGGTTTACGGAGGCAGTTTGGGAGCCGGCGGAAACGTCGGAGTAGGAGCGGTTTCCGATACTACTTTCATAAGCAACGCCGCTAAAGCGTCCGTAACCGGTTCAAATATTAAAGCTAAAAAAGACGTAACTGTTAAATCTAAGAGTATTGAACGCTATAACGCCATAGTTTTAAGCGGCGCGGGCGCGGGAACAGGCGCGGGCATTGCCGGCAACGTAGTTGTTTTAAATATAGAAAACGACAATCAGGCTTTGCTTGACAACAGTTCTGTCGTAAGCGGCGGAGCAGTTGTAATAGAAGCCGAAGATAATGTTAAGGTCGGCGACAAAAACGGCGGCATTGGGGTGGGCGCGGGGGCTCTTGCCCTTGAAGGCGCCGGAATTGCCGGAGCGGTTTTTGTGGTAAATGTCGCAAATGCTACTAAAGCTATAGTAAAAAATTCAACGGTTAACGCCGCCGGCGCGATAAAAGTTTTGGCAAATGCTGTCCAGAAAGTATATTCTTATTTACCCTCTCTTGCCGGCGCGGGAGTTGGCGCAGGCATTGCGGCAAGCGTAGGAGTTGTAACTTTAGATTCCGAAACTCTGGCTTCAGTTGAAGAGACAAGCGGAAACAATACTGTTCTTACGTCTTCTGCCGCAGGCGATGCGGTAATTGTAAAAGCCGCTTCCGATTCGCTTATACAAAATATCGCGGCTACGCTTGGCGCAGGCATTATTGGCGCGGGCGTAGGAGCAAGCGTTTTAGTTTCAAAAATTAACGGGAAAACTTCCGCTCAATTAGGTTCCGGCGTTACGGTGTCTGCAACAAACGGAAAAGCAGGGGTAATTGCCGACAACAAACGTTCTATAGACGATATAACCGCGGCGATGGGAGCAGGAGCCGCAGGCGTCAGCGGGTCTGTTTCGGTAGCCGCAATAGGCTCAAATCTTAATGAGGACGATTTAAATTCCGCTTCAGACGCGAAATCCGTAGTAGAAGAACAGCTTGCGCAAAATTCAAATATAACCGCCGACATGCTTGGAAATGACAGAGCCGGACTTCTTTCCGGAACCGACGCCTCTAACATGGCGCAGTTTCAGGCGGACGTAAATTCTGCTTTTGACACGCAATCTGCGCAAGACAAAGGCACGTCTGCAATTATAGGCGCAAACGCAAGCATAACTTCGCAAAATCTTGACGTCGATGCAAAAGACGTTGTGTCCGTAACGCAGACGTCGGGTTCGGGCGCGGTGGGAATGGGTCTTTCTTTGGGCGTATCTGTCGCAATTGCAAACGTCAATTCTTTAACGAGAGCCGTAATCGGAGACAATGCTTTTATTCAAGTAAACGGAAACGTTAATGTAAGCGCAAAATCCGATATTAGCGGAGATATTTTGTCGGTAATGGGCGCCGCGGGGCTTAGCGGCGTAGCGGCAGGCGGAGCGATTGCGATTTTTAATTCAAACAATACGACGGAAAGCTATATAAGCGATAATGCGGCTGTAAGAAATGCGTTAAAGCTTAATGTAACCGCAGAATCGGTTTCCGATATTGACGTTCAAACCGTAGGCGTTACCGCCGGATTAGGCGCGGCCGGAGCTTCTGTTGCGCGCATAAATAAAACGGGCGACACTTTGGCATATACTAAAAATAATGTAGAGCTTGGCTTAGCTGCACATCGGCTGGGAAATGTTGAGATAAAAGCAAAAACCAGCCATAATCTTTTTGCGCAGTCCGAAGCGGGCGCGGCCGGTATCGGCGCAGCTTCGGGAAATGACGCCCGAGTAAACGCCGACGGAAAAGTTTGGGCTTTTACCGGAACAAATAACAAAATAAACGCTAATTCCGTAAATATCAATACCGACGGCAATATCACCGCAAAAGCTAAAACTTACGGCGTAAACGTCGGAGCGCTTGCGGCGGGGGTTTCCATAGCCGACGTATTTATCAATCTGGATAATGAAGCCGTAATAGGACAAAACAATAATGTAAAAGCAGATGACGTAACGGTAGCGGCGGCGCAAAATTCCGCAAACGCTGAAATAGACGCCACTTCGGCTGTGGGCGCGCTTCTAAGCGCCAACGGCGCGCAGTCAAACTCGGCAGTGCAGGGAAACGTAACTGCCGCAGTAAGAAATAATGCTGATATTGACAGCGCAAACATTACCGTAAAATCTTCTGCAAAATCCAGACAGGAAGTTAATGCAGATGCCTATACGGCGGGCGCCATAGGCGTGGGACTAAATACGGCTGATGTTTCTAACACGGTTACTTCTTCGGTAGATATAGCCTCAAATTCGGTTTTGAAAGCTTTGCGGACTCTTTCGCTTTCTGCTTTAAGCGACCATGCGACTTATGCTCAAAGTTATAGCGGCAATTACGGAGGGATAAACGGCAGCGGCGCGGTAATTACAAATACAAACAATTCAAAATCATATATAAATATAGGCGCAGTCGCAGGGGCGGCGTTAACTTTAGCGGCAGACACCATTGAACTTATAGCCGACAACATCGTAAAGCAGGACAGCAAAGCGGCAGCGGTAACTGCCGGACTTGTAGGAGCTACTTCGCTAAACGCCCACAACAGCGCGGATATAGACGCTAAAATAGAAATTTCCGGAAATTCTACTCTTACGGCAAACGATTTAGAACTTTCGGCTAAAAATACTTATGATAAATCGTATTACGCCGAAAATATAAAATCGACAGCCGGCGGAATTGTGGAAATAGACGTTTCAGAAAGCGCTACCGGCATAAACGCTTCAGCCGACATTATTTTAAACAATAACGTAAAGCTTAACACTATAAAAAGAGCCGACGGCTCAAGTTCTTTTGTCGCCGAAGCGTTTAACGACGTTACCGCAAAAGATAAAGGCATTCTTACAAGCGGCGGTCTTTTAATGGTGCCAAATTTGAATAGTTCAATAACAAATAACAGCTATGCCAATATTAAACTTTACGGCGCAAAAATCAACACGGCGGGAAACGCCATTTTTAACGTTAAATCCGACGCCGATATTGAATCTGCGGCTCAAATAAGCGTTTACGGCGCAAGCGGCATAGCAAACGGACAAAGCAGAGCTTTAAACAATATTTATAATGTTATTGAATTTTATAACGGCGCTGAGGTTTACGCCAAAGGAAATATTATTCTCGGTCTTACCCAGCCTTACGGCGGAACGCGTTCTCATATAACGAGCAATGCTCTTACAGACATTTATAACAGAACGGGAATACCTATAGATACCGGTTCAGAGGCTCACGGAGAACTTTCTCTAAATAACATAGTTGACGTTAAATCCGGCGCGGTTTTGCGTTCGGCCGGAGAAATAAATATAGACGCAAGTTATTCTATCGCAGAGTCAGCGGGACTTTTGTATATTTATTCTGCGACCGACGATATCCAGCTTGCCACAAAAGAAGGAGCCACTTCGGCTACGACAAACGAAATGTCGGTCGTTAATGTTGACGGTTCGCTTTTGTCGGGAGTAAACAATATTTTTAACGCCACAATAAACAATACCGGAACTTTAGAATCTCCCAATTATCAGGTTACCGGCGCAGGAATAGACGACGTAGGATATACGATTACCGATGAAAACCTTGCAAACAATATTCTTAGAGAAATAGAGAGATATCAGGAGCTTGCCGACACTTACGCTATGGATCCCGTTTTAAAAGGAGCTTACGAGGCTGAAGTAGCCCGTCTTAGAGCCGAGTATGAGGCTTTAGGGCTTATAGACGAAAACGGTTTGCCGATAAGCGCAAGCGACGTCAAATACATAACTTTTAACGACATAAACGCAAACAGAGGCGAAATAAACATAAACGCCGATAATTTGACCGGAAGCGGAACTATTTCAGCTCAAGGGTATGCCGAGATAAAAATAACAAATAACAGCGACTTGTTTTTAAGATTGAACGACGCTACTATCGCCGACTCTTCAAAAGGCGATATTTTCTTTAACGGCGTTCTTGTAGAAAATAATTCCGATATTAACAATATAAATGCAGGCGCTTCGGCCCAATTTTCAAGCGTATATACGTCGGGGAATACCGAAGATCCGGTAATAGAACTGAATAATACTTATTCTTACGACGGGCGCGGCGCATATCTTGAAATGCAGGGCGATATTTTAAACCGCGACGGAAGCTTTACCGCAAATTCCGTAGGCAGCATTTACGCTAAAGGAAATATCAATGCAAGAGATATACACATACATTCCGACGCCGACGTAGTGCAGTCTTACACTGACGGGTTTAGGCATATAGGCGGCGATCCGGAGTCGCATTGGGCGTCTGTGGCTTCTTCTAATGAATCAAGCGGCAGCATTACGCCCGGCACGGTATATGATGATAACAGCGGCGCAAAAAGCGGTCAAAACTCGATAATAGGAAATAACGTATTTATAAGCGGCCGTTACCTTAACATCAACGGCGCCATTCAGGCGGGCGTTGCGGACTGGACATTAAACGTGGCAGACGACGATCTTTCTCTTGAAGGCGGTTTTACGGTTCTAACCGCAATAGCAGATTATCAGTCAAAGATTGCAAACAATCAGCCGGCGACGCCTTTATACGCGCTTGATTCTTCGCACGGCAACATCAAAGCTTATTATAATGTTCTTACAAATGAAATAATTCTTGAAGATATTTCAGTTCAGGGCGGGCGTTTGGAACTTTACGGTCATATTTTAAATACCGGCGGTTCTGCCGGCAGTCTTACGGCTCTTGACGGATACGGCAAAATAAATATTGTTAACGATTCAAGTTACGGCATACAGCTTGGAAACATTTATAATGACAATAAAGTTGAAGGCATTATAAGAATTACCGACACCGCTTTTCAAAACGCCAATAACGCTTTCCTTGTTACCGAATATACCAGAAATAACGGTCAGGTAGTAAAAACCCAACAATATTCCGACGGCACGACCGGTTCAAACTCAAGCACGACTTCGGCTTATAAGCCGCTTGCAAACCAAAGGTATATGTGGACGACCGGAACGACCGCTTCTTATACGGAATATTATTCTCATTCCTCAAATTCATTTTGGGGAATGGATTTTCTTGTTCCTGACACAAGCTTATACAATTACAGAAAAGGACCGGAAGCCACATCTCCTTTGCCGGACGGCAATACGGTAATCGTAGATCCTGCCAACGGCAATTCTTATTCATATTTGCGTTCTCCTACTCATACCGTTTCAAGCGAGAAAACAAAAGACCGCCGTTGGACGGAAACGCACGGCTGGTGGATTTTTTCTACTACGGAATATCATCACGAATTGGAATATAGAACCGGCACCATACGCTATAACACGCACAGCGTTAAAGCCGACTACGACATAGGCATAAATTTTGTAGGCTATTCCGCTTCGGAAGCAGAAACCAGAGTTACTGCAAACAACAACCTTTTGCTTAACGGAACGATAAGAGCTTCCGAAGGAACGGTAAATCTCGCTTCTGAAAACGGAGCTATAGATAATTTAGGCAGCGGTATGATATATGCAAAAGACATAGTTCTTTCGGCCGCGACAGGAATAGGCGACAATTTGCCTTTGGATATAATGTTAACTAACGGAAATATAACCGCCTCTTCAACTGACGGGGATATAGATTTAAATTTCAGAGGGTTAAATTACGTTGTTAATCTCAACGGCATTACAGCAGGCAACGGCAATGTAAAACTTACCTCTGAAAATACTATGAAAACCGTAGGGACAACGGCTGTAACGGGCAGCCGCGTTGACGTTACTTCAAATTACGGCGATATAGGCGGCAACGACGTTTTTAATATTCAGGCTGACACTTTAAAGGCTTTGGCTCAAAACGACATTAATATAGAGCAAAAGAGCGGAGATTTGGGTTTGGTAAGCGTCGAGTCTCTTGCCGGCGACGTTACATTGAAAGTCGCCGGAAATATTACGGATGCCAACGAAGAAGAAAGCATTGATCAAAGAACGGCAGCCCAGCTTTTAAGCGACTGGAATTCTCTTAACTTATTCAACCAGACATACGGCGACGGTCTTGACGACAGCTGGACGCCGCAACAGCTTCTGTACGCCGTCAGCGCAACGAGTTTAAAAAACACGGTGGACACTCAATATCAAAACGAAGCGCCTAACGTTATCGGCAAAAATGTAGATATTCAAGCCGGCGGTTCCGTCGGGCTTGATATGGGTTATGTTGACATAGACATAAGCGATTATGCAAATGTAAGCGATGCCGATAAGCTTCTTATATCCTCGGCAGAAAGCGACAATCTTTTATTTACTTTTGGACAAGACGGCGTTACTCCTGTTTCGGTAAGGGTTTATAGAACCGAAGATGTGGACATAAATGCCGATTCGTTAACTCTCACAGCAAACGGCTACGTTTATATAGGCGGCGATCAGGACATCAACATAAATCGCGTTCAGTCCGGAGCAGGCGAGGATATTACCATATACGCTAAAGGCGGGATATATAATGTTAACCCAAACCCGTCGGCTGCAAACATTATAGGCGGCAATGTAATTTTTGAAGCCGGCAGCGGTTCTATAGGCTTGCCGTCAAAAGATCTCGTTTTAAACGTAACGGGTAAAATTCTTGCGCGCGCGCAAAACGGAATTTATCTTTATTCCGGCTCAAACGGTTTTATTATAGACAGCCTGCTTTCAAAAGGATTAACGCGTCTTACTACTACGGGAGACATAACCGCATATAATTCAGACACAGTTATATCGTCTGAAGGCGTTCAGCTTTCTGCAGTTAATATCGGTTCAGACCTTCAGGCTTTAGGCATAATTCTTACTCAGGAAAATGCGGCGCAGGGAACTCATAACGCTTTTGCGGCTAATGCCGGCGGGAAGATAAATGTCGCTTCAAAAGGCGCAAATATTTTTTATACCGGAAACATTACGGCCGCAGGCAATGTGAAAATAACTTCCGAGTCAAGCCTTTTTAGAGAGGGAGATACTAAGATAAAAGGCGCAAATATAAACTTTGCCGGCATTAAGGGAAATATAGGCGCGTCCGACAATTATACTGTTGTTGAAAGCGCGGGAAATGTTTCTGCAAATGCTGACAATGATATTTATCTTAAAGGCGTTGGCAGCTCTTCTTTCAGCGGCGTCAGCTCTTTATCCGGAGGAGTAAACTTAACGGGTCTTGCAAATACGTCGGTTAATAATGTTTCTGCAAATACAGGAATAAATGTCGTTTCAAACGGAACGCTTAACGCTTCAGGCGGCATTTCTTCAACAAATTCTTCGGTTTCTCTGACATCTGAGGGCAATGCGGCAATTTCTGCAAACATAAGCGCCAAAACAGAAGTTGAAATAACATCAGGCGGCGCGATTGAAACAAGCGGTTCAATTACTTCAACAAATTCAAGCGCAGCGTTAAGCGCGCAAGGCGATATTGAAACGACGGGAACTATCACTGCAAAAGAAGAAATAACAGCTGATTCCGCCGAGGGCAACTTATTAATTGGTAATGAAGTTACCTCAACGGATTCGAGCGTAGCTTTAACTGCGCAAGGCGATATAGAAACGACGGGAACTATCACTGCAAAAGAAGAAATAACGGTTGATTCCGCCGAAGGCAATTTGTCAATTGGTAACGAAGTTACCTCAACGGATTCTTCGGTTTCTTTGATTGCTGACGGCGATGCAACAGTTTCTGCAAACGTAAGCGCCAAAACAGAAGTTGAAATAACATCAGGCGGCGCGCTTGAAACAAGCGGTTCCATTACTTCAACAGATTCAAGCGCAGCTTTAACTGCGCAAAGCGATATAGAAACGACGGGAGATATCAGCGCAAAAGAAGAAGTAACGGTTGTTTCTAATGAAGGCAAATTAACAATTGATAACGAAGTTACTTCAACGAACGCAAATGTATCTTTAACTGCGCAAGGCGATGTTGAAGCAACGGGAAAAATCAACGCAAAAGAAGAAGTAACAATTGATTCTGTCGCGGGCAATTTAACAATTAATAGCG